>CAIXCY010000271.1 GCA_903918045.1 uncultured Bacteroidia bacterium | reverse complement strand
TCCGGTCTGGATAATCTTCTTTTAAATAATGAACCAGCCGTGCGCCAACTCACGTGGGAAAGCTATAAGGCTTCACTGAGTCATGATTCCTTAAAGAGTGACTTTGAAAACCGGAAGGTTCGTTTTGAAAATCATGTTAGCCCATACACCGTAAAAACAGTGGGTACACGTCCTGCCAACGGGTGGGCTTTGTTTGTTGCAATGCACGGTGGAGGCAATACACCTCAGGAGGTGAACGACAGTCAGTGGAGGCACATGCAAATCTACTACCGTGATCATCCTGAAGTTGGCGGATATATTTATGTTGCTTTGCGGGCTTCCGACAATACATGGAACGGTTTCTACACGGGGTATGCCTACCCCCTTATTCAGAATCTGCTTCGTCAGTTTTCAATTTACGGGGATATCGATCCTAACAAGAAATTTATCATGGGCTACTCTCACGGAGGATATGGCGCTTTTGCGATAGGCCCTAAGATGCCTGACCACTTTGCCGCCATTCATGCAAGCGCCGCTGCTCCGGCAGATGGCTCTGGTCCGGTTACATTGAGAAATACCGTTTTCACCACGATGGTAGGTGAAAGGGATACGAGTTATGGCAGGTTTTCAATGGTTAAAAAATTTGATCAGGAAGTGCTTAAATTGCGTGGCAGCCGCACCGACATCTATCCCGTGACAACCCAGATCGTGGCAGGACACCCACATTCGGGTCTTCCCGACCGTGACAAAATTGCCGAGATGTATGCAAACGTCCGAAATCCGGTACCAAGGGAGCTCACCTGGCTTTTAAGTGATTCAGTGATCGGCGACTTCTTCTGGCTTCAGGTACAAAATCCGGAAGCTGGAAAGAGATTCGATGCCACCTGTAACGATAATCATATTGTAGTCACCACAAATCTAGCCTCAACTTTCATTCTGATGGATAGCCGGTTGATCGATTTCAAAAAACCCATCAAGGTTAATGTAAACGGTACAAGCCGCTCCATTAAAATCAAACCAAGTCTGCATACACTTTGTGAAACAATGATACGGCGAGGCGATCCGGAACTTGCTTTCACGGCAAAACTGCCACTTTTAACAGGGAATTGAACAAACCAGATTCCCGTCGTTTACAATGAGGGGAAAGCTGCGAGTCGTTTTTTACGATACCATAGGGTCGCTGTCAGAGTGATTGATGATTGCACAAATAATATCTCTGATCTGTATTCTATGTCGGTGGATTTCTTGCTCAAATTCTGCTGTTTATGTTTATTGATTATTTATTTTAAATTCGCATTCCGGAATTTAAAATAAATTCAATCCTGATGAAATCTAACCTTATCTCATTTATTTGCATCTTAGGGCTACTGCTGAACTTCCTTTCATCCACTGCCCAACTATCCGGGACGACTAATAATTTACCCAAACTCAATGTCGTCTGGAATAGCCCCAGCGAAGACTCCTACGGTTCGATGCCACTTGGAAACGGTGACATCGGGGCCAATGTCTGGGTTGAGAAGAACGGTGACCTGCTCTTCTACATCAGC
>CAIXCY010000270.1 GCA_903918045.1 uncultured Bacteroidia bacterium | reverse complement strand
TACCCGGCACCCTTCATATCGTCGGCAACATTGGCATAGGCTCTGATCAGGGCAATGGTCAGCGAGTAAAGAGCAACCCTTCGTGGTTCTGTGTCTTTTAGTCCCTCAACGTTTTTGGAGTCATTCCCGCAGAAATAAAGGATATAGGACAGCGTATCTCTTGGATGTTCTACCGGTTCGCATAACGCTTTGATCGCTTCAAGCGCTTCATCCAGCCGTTCCTTTCCTTTCTTTAGCCTATCCTTGAGTAAACCCTCAACATCCTTTTTTTCGTAGGCATCAAATGCTCCTGACGTATAGTCGTTAAATGCATGTTCAAGGGAGTCGAAAAGATCCATGTAATCGATGATGTATCCATAATCTTTATCCTCACCATCCAATCTGTTCACACGACAAACAGCCTGAAACAGGCTGTGGTCTTTCAGTTTCTTGTCAATATAAAGGTAGGTTGCAGAAGGTGCATCAAAACCTGTGAGTAGTTTATTGACAACGATGAGCAGTTTCATCTGTGCCGGCTCGTCAACAAATTTAGTCTTCACCTCTTTCTCAAATTGATCGACCTTAGTCATTGCCGTTTCAGGATCCTCATTGAAATAGGTCGCCAACATCTTCCTGTAAATCTCGAAACGCTGTAATTTCTCGGTATAACCCTCTCCCGTTTCTTCACCTTTAATGTCTGTATGATTGGGGACAAACGAGGTGATAATGGCACAATTTTTTAATCCTGCCTTCTGAAACAACTCAAAGTACCTGCAGGCATTATAAATACTATCTGAAACGAGCATAGCATTACCTCTCCCATTTTGAAGCCTTTCCTTTTTCTCCATGTCCATCATCATATCGATGACAATCTTTTCAAGTCGCGACCTGGAGCTGAATACTTTCTTCAGGGTTCCCCATTTCTGTTTTAGTTCGGTTTTGGCAAAGTCTGTCAATCCCTTTGTCTTTAAATCGAACCACTCATCAATCTTTTCGAGTGAGGTAATTTTCTGTTCAATATCCCTGGCTTCATAACGTAAATCAAGAACAACCTTATCGGCAACCGCCTCATCAAATTTATAGGTGTGGATATATCTTCCAAATATTTCCATACTGGTTTGCTTGTCAGCCTTTAATAGTGGTGTTCCGGTGAAACCGATAAATACTGTGTTTGGTAGCAGACTCTTCATCGCCTCGTGGAGTTTGCCTGACTGCGTCCGATGACACTCATCAACAAAAACATGGATATCACCTTTGGCTTTAAAGTCTTTGGGAAGATTCCCTTTGAGCTCATTGAGAAATTCATCTACGTCTCCTTCGTCCTTCCCCCCGAATTTATGAACGAGCGAACACATTAACCACGGTGAATTATCGTTTAGTTTACTCAGGAGATCTTTCCCGCTCTTTGTCCGGTATATTTTTTCGGAAACACCGTTGTAAACCTTTTCAATCTGCTCATCAAGTTCCTCACGGTCGGTAATGATAAGCACTCTGCCATTGGGGTTGTATTCCCGAATCCATTTTGTCAGCCAGACCATTGTAAGACTTTTCCCGCTTCCCTGGGTGTGCCAGATGATTCCTCCCTCTCTCCTTGCTATAAAATCCTGTGATGCCTTTACACCGAAATATTGGTTGTGCCGGCAAAGTTTCTTGATTCCACGGTCAAAAACAATAAAGTCGTGGATCAACTCGATGAAGCGCTCCTTGTTGAGCATTTCAACGATATGTTTATCAATCGCATATTTGTATTTAGCAGACCTTTCGCGGATTGGTTTTGTAAGTTGCAGCAGGTAGGGATCATTCTTATTGATCTCTTCACTGACCTCTTTCCATTTCAAAAAATATTTCTCCCGGGTCTCGATAGTTCCGTAGGCAATCCCTTCAGTATCGTTGCCTGCCATCACATATTGTATTGTGGAGAAGAAGGGTTTGATAAAAATATGTTTCTGGTTATCGAGGTTTTGCCTGATCCCTTCAGATACCGAAACCGTACTTCGCTTCAGCTCTATTACACCCAGGGCAATTCCATTAATGTACAACACCAGGTCAGGACGTTTTTTATAGATCCCTTTGACAGTTACCTCTTGTGCAATGGCAAAATCATTATTCATTGGGTTTTCCCAGTCAATCAGCCAGACGGTTTGTTTGGTATGACCAATTTCGGGCTGAACATTCACCCCATACCTCAACCGTGAATAAACCTCTTTGTTTACATCATAGAGTGATTTACTCTGGTCGTTTGCAACTTTCCCAAATTCATAGAGAGCTTTGGTGATAAGGTTTTGGCTGTATCCTCTGCTTATAAGCCAGGCGGATAGTATTCCTTCTTCAATATTGCTGTTTCCGTCCCGTTCTTCCCAATTACCCAGATATCGGTAGCCCAACTCCTTCTGAAAAAGTTCAATTACCCGGTTTTGGGTTTCACGTTCAATCTTCCCAATAGAATTCATAATATTTCACCTTTGGCATTAAGTTTAATCTTCAACTCCATTCCTTTTGGAGTCAGCCTGTATCTTTGATTTGGATGGGTTGGATTGTCGGGATACATCATTTCAACAAAACCTGCATCAAGGGAAGGATTGAGATAATTGTTAATAAAAGTTTCCCTATGCCTTAATCCTAAAGCATTCTGAATCTCAGATCTTCTTACTTCTCCTAAAATGACTAATACAATTCTCCGAATGTATTCATTTACTTGTCCGGTAGCTTGTCCGGTAGCTTGTCCGGTATCATGATCGGTATCATGATCGGTTACTTGTCCGACAGTTTGTTTTCGCCATATTATAATCTTAAAAATTTCTTCCTGCACAAACTCAGGTTCCTTCAGTCCCGCAGCTTTGCAGAGCTTAATGATATCACCTGTTCCGGTACCCATCCGTTCGATATAGCCAGCCAGGTACATTGGATCTGCAAGCAAAGGGTTGGTTGGGAAAGAACCATGGGGTTGACGCAGTAGTTCAGGAGTTAAACCAAAAGGAAGGTTTCCCGGATTCCATATTTCGAGACGATCTTTAAAGAGCATAACCTGTTTTATGATGTAAACTTGCGTAGTCAAATTCACGTTCTGTTGGTGAAACTCCCTTGGAATCTTCATAGCCATAAGATGTACCAAAGAGACCAAGATAAATTTCGCATTGACCAACCTGATCGATATAAACTGAAGCTGCAGAATGAGTAATCGCAGGTAAATTTTCAAAGATAAATACCTCAAAGAATTTACCCAACAAGGCATCGCGTGTCAGATACTCGGAAAGTGCCTGCCGTTCGTCAGCAAATTCACTTTGAACACTGCTTATAAAAACCCGGATCCGATTCATATTAATCAAAATTAATTCTTTATATCAGAATTCTTTATATATCAAATACAACTCCTATTACCTGAATAATTTGATATAATCATCGAAGGCAAAAATCCGGTTGCGCTTGAAGCCGGTAGTTTCTGTAAGGATCTCCAGCGTTATAAAATCATCAATTAGCCTCAGTGCTGTAGAGGCTTTAACCGACAATGCATCGGTCACATCATTGGTGTCAACAATAGGTTTTCGATATAAATACTGTAAGAAGGACTTCGCCAGTGCCTGTTTTTTCCCAAGCGATATTATTTTGTTTTCAGCGTCACCTCTTAATGCGATAATACTCTTAAATGTCTGAATTGAATTCTCTGAGGTGCTTCGCACCCCTTCCAGAAAATACTTAAGCCATTGAATCAGGTCGTTATGTGTTCTTACGCGGTTGAGATTATCGTAGTAAAACGATTTGTTTTTTTCAAAAAAATCAGACAGGTATAGTGTAGGCTTGTACAGTAGCTGATTGCTGACCAAATACAACGTGATCAACAATCGCCCAATTCTTCCATTCCCATCTAAAAACGGGTGAATGGTCTCGAACTGATAATGTGCAATACCAATTTTAATTAAAGGAGGGACCATCGTGTTCTCGTTATGCAGAAACTTTTCAACATCAGCCATCAAATCGTTTACAGAATCAGGGTGAGGAGGAACGAAAATGGCATCCGCAAGACTACTTCCACCAATCCAGTTTTGGCTTTGGCGAAACTCCCCGGGTAATTTATGTGTACCCCTGACTCCCTGAAGAAGGGTTTCGTGAGTTTGTTTTAACAGACGGTTGCTTAACGGTAAATGTTCCAAACTTTCGATTGCCTGATTCATTGCTTCGACATAGTTCTGCACCTCCTGCCAATCATCTTTCTTCTCGGGTTGTATATATTCCTCCTTTTGAATAGCCTCGTCGATGTTGGTTTGGGTACCTTCAATCCGACTACTTTTTGTCCCCTCTTTCAGCACGTGCATTTTAATGAAGAAATCGACATCAGGGATCAATTGTGAAAAGGCGTTTAACTCTCCAAGCTTGATATTTGCCTGGCTCAGGAGCATAATGAGTTCGGCATTGTCGATTTGCCAGGGAATATCGATCAGATTAGGCTCAAAACTCTTGTATTGATAACGTTGTACCAGTTTTCCCGCCTTAAAACCACTTATGTTCATGACGATTATTTTTACGAGTTCCTGCAAATATAAATATTTATAATTGCACTTAACTCGTTTTCTGCAAATAAGGAAATTTATAATTGCACTTTAGTCAACTTAGTAGCGTTTCTATTTATCATTTCAACAATTTGAAACTTATAAAACTCAAATTTACTTTTCCTTATCTATTCACATCCGGATTCCCCTGATTCTTTTGTTTAAATTTCCGGTTTACCAATCGTTTGTACTGCAAACTTTTTGCCCCGAAGTTGACTAACAAACCCACTTCCAGTTCGTATGCTTCGAGATAGTTAATTGCCTGAGCCAGATGCGCCTCTTCAAGGGTGGTGACTGCCTTGAGCTCAAGTGATACAACATCTTCAACCAGAAAATCGACTCTCCGGGTTCCGATATGCTGATTCTTGTAATAAACCGGCATCTCCTGTTCACGGCTAAACGAAAGACCAGAATCATCCATCTCGATTTGCAATGCCCGCTGGTAGATTACTTCCTGGAAACCATTACCCAAAGCCGAATGTACCCTCATGCAGCAACCGATAATCTTTTCGGTTACCGCTGAATATTTGTATTCTTCTTTAATCATGGTAAGTCAATTAGGACCTCTGATTTATTTGATTATAAAAAATGTTTGGACCACTGATTTTTGTGATTCATTTGATTATTCTGATTTATTTGATTCATACTAAATTACATAATTTACACGAACCCTTAATCATTTATTTTAAATTTTTCTAATCAGATTAATCATGCAAATCACAAAAATCAGTGGTCCAGACGTATTTTCCCCGTTAACAACTCCTGCATCATCCCCTGTTTGATCTCTTTGTACTTCTCCAGCTTCTTCTCCAATATCTCAATCTCGGAATCCATATCTGAGAGGATTTGGGCAATGCGGATTTGGTCATCCAATGACGGTAACGAAAGCTCCATCTTAAGAAGATCTCTTGTGTAAATTGCTGCTACACTTGTGGTTCCTGTGGCAAGATCTTTTAATTTTTGAATTGAATATCTCGCATTAAAGATGCTATTGATAAAAAAATTTGATGAGACATACTCAGGAAAAAACTCTATTCTCATTAGGTTTGAATTAAAGTAGGCTTCTTGTAATTCATTTCGCCATATTGCAACCTTTCCCACTAATTCAAGTGTGTTTCTGGTATTAAACAGTAAATCTCCAAACTTTAATCTGTCCTTTTTATCCGGTATGCAGTCTTGGGTATATTCAATTTTGTTTAATGAAATATACCCTCTCTGAATATTACCCATTTTAATCAAAGGATAACTGTTACTTCTCTCGCCATTTTTATAGTTTCCTCCTAGTTGAATACTTTTTACGATCTCTCCCAATTTCCTCTCTTCCCACCCCTCCTTCGGTTTCAGCAACTCCTGCATGGCACCTTGCTTGATTGCCCGTTTTTTGGCAATCAGTTTTTCGAGTTGGGTAATCAGTGCATCGGCATCGTTTAAGGCGGTGGCAATGGTGGTTTGCTCGG
>CAIXCY010000269.1 GCA_903918045.1 uncultured Bacteroidia bacterium | reverse complement strand
TATCCGATCACGGCCAAAGATGCTGCCGACGGTAACTACACCATCAGCTACACCGCCGGAGTTTTAACCGTAGGAAAAGTTGCTCTGACCATTACGGCTGAAAATAAATCAAAGGATTATGGCGCGGCCCTTCCAACGCTGACAGTCAGCTACACGGGTCTTGTGAACGGGGATCTTGCCCCGTCAACCTTACCGTCCATCAGCACAACAGCGACAGCCTCCAGTGCGGTTACCACCTATCCGATCACGGCCAAAGATGCTGCCGACGGTAATTATAACATCAGCTTTGCCTCGGGTGTGCTGACGGTTGGGAAAATTTCCCTGACGGTTATTGGCGCCTCTGTAACTTCGAAGGATTATGACGGAACCTTAAGTGCTTCAATCACTGGCGCTGCCCTATCTGGAATTATTGGCACTGATAAGGTGGCACTTGGAAACAGTGACACAGGAATTTTTGCACAAAATAATATTGGAACTTTAATCTCAGTGACAACAGCGCCAATGACCATCTCTGGTGCAGCATCGGGTAATTATACACTTATTCAGCCTGCACTTACGGGTAATATCATCGCCAAAACACTTGCTGTAACGGGAGTTTCGGTCACTTCCAAAACCTACGACGGTGCTACTGCCGCAACAATTACCGGCGCCACCCTTACAGGGGTTGTAGGTACTGATGATGTCACCCTTTTAAACAGTACTGCCGGTATTTTTGCAAGTGCAACCGTTGGGGCAGCCATTCCGGTTACTACTTCCATGACTATAACTGGTGCAAAAGCCGGAAATTATTTATTAACTCTTCCCTCCCTGAAAGGAACAATAACCAGCAAACCAATCGTTATCACTCCTGTCAGCGGTCAGTCGAAGGTGTATGGCCAAAGTGATCCGGCGTTCATCTATACGGCTTCTCCAAACCTTGAGGGTACTGATGGCTTTACCGGTTCGCTTTCTCACGCTTCTGGTGAGACAGTGGGCAGCTATGCCTATTCAGTGGGGTCATTATCTGCCGGAGGGAACTATTCACTCTCGTTTAGCCCCACTTCGCCAAAATTTGCAATTACCTCCAAAGCGCTTACGATCACCGCAAATAACGAAGGAAAGATTTATGGTGAGGCTTACTCTTTTGCCGGATCTGAGTTTGAGGTCACCGGTTTAATAAATGGCAATACGGTTACTACAGTTTCCCTGGCTAGTTCCGGAGCGGCAGCGACAGCTCCCGAAGCCGGTTCTCCGTACGCCATTGTTGTAAGTGGCGCTGTCGGAACGGGTCTTGATAATTACACAATCACCTATATTAATGGGGTGTTGACTTTAGGGGCATCTCCTGTGCTGACCATTTCAGCGACTAGCTTATCCAAAGTTTACGGGACTTCCTATACGTTTGAAATGACCGCTGGGTCGACCGATTTCGTGGTCACGGGTCTGAAAAAAGGGGATACCGTAACGGGCATTTCCCTGACAAGTTCCGGAGCTGATGCCTTTTCCTTAGCCGGAAGCTATCCGGTACTCCCGACAGCAGCATTGGGGACAGGACTTGAAAACTATACCATCGTTTATACTTCCGGAACATGCACCGTAACTCCGGCAGTGATTACGGTGAACATGATACAGACGAATGATAAATGTTATGATGGTTTGACAACCGCAATTCTGAAGACTATTTCCGATGAGTCATTGTCTGGACTGATTGCCGGCGACGTGCTGACCCTTTCGGGCATAGCCACTTTTGACAATGCTAATGCCGGAACAGGCAAGGGAGTTACAGTTTCAGGCCTCGTCCTTGGTGGCGCCGGTGCGGCAAATTATGTGCTGTCATCTGCTACGACTACCTCTTCGGCTACTATCCATCCTATTCCGGTTGCAACTCCGGGAGCTGACAGGACGGTCACCATCGGACAAAGCACCACGCTGGGTACAGGCGTAGTGGGTCAGGCCGGTGTGACTGGCAACAGCTATGCATGGAGTTCTGCTAACGGGTTTACCTCGTCGGAGGCTAACCCTTCGGTGTCGCCTGCTTCTGATGCAACTTACACCATTTTACAGACCAGTGAATTTGGTTGCCTTTCCGATCCTGCAACTGTTTTTGTAATGGTGTTACCCCCAACTCCTGTGATGACAGTTTCCGGAGCATCTCTTCAAAGTAGTAATTCACAGGGCAACCAGTGGTACTTCTCACCGACTGAAACCGGAGAAGGAGCTGCAATCACGGGTGCAATAACACAGACCTATCTTCCGGTAAAGGAGGGTTGGTACTGGTTGGTAGTCACACAGGGTAAAAACTCATCTGAACCCTCCTTGCGTCAGTATCGCATCGCAGCCGATTCACCAAACAGCTACAATCTTTATCCGGTTCCCAACGATGGCGAGTTTACCCTTTCCATTACAACCGCTGGCACGCAGACTTTCAGTGTGTTAATTTACAATCAGATGGGCAAGCAAATTTATGAATTGCACGATCTGGTCATTAATGGAGAATTTACCCGGGACATTAATTTGAGGCCCGCCTCATCGGGTGTCTATCTGATAATCATCCAGAGTGAAAAAGAAAAAGAGGTTCTGAAATTGAATATTGTAAATTAACCAGGGAGCGTTTGTCGAATTCAAATAATTGTAAATAAAAGACTTAGACAATATATTAAGATGAACAATATTAACGTTAAAATATCTTCGGTTAAGCTTATTCTGTTAGCGGTTATATCTCTTATAACCTGCACAATTGGTAGTGCTCAGAGCCGGGCTGCCGAACAGGAAGTGCGTTTCAATCCCATCTACACTGCAACCCCCTTTCTTACCATCACCCCTGATTCGCGGCACGGGGCGATGGGCGATGCGGGGGTCGCCACATCGGCTGATGCCAACTCTCAGTACTGGAATCCTTCGAAGTATCCCTTTATTGATGATCAGTATGGAATATCACTTTCCTATACTCCATGGCTGCGTCAATTAACGGGTGATATGAATCTGGCTTATCTCGCAGGGTATTTTAAACTTGATAGATTCCAGACTATCGGTGGTTCGTTGCGGTATTTCTCAATGGGAGATATCCGCCAGACCGATCGCAGCGGAACCTATACCTCTACTTCAAATCCAAATGAATTTGCTTTGGATTTGAGCTACTCGCGCAAGTTGTCCGAAGTTTTTTCGGGCGGTATGGCGATAAGGTACATTCGGTCGGATCTTTCAAACGGATCTGCGGGGACTTTGACCGGAGCGGGGACTTACAGCGCCGGCAATGCCTTTGCGACCGATGTATCATTCTATTATCAGAAAAAAATGGGGGGCGAGGAGTCAAAGAATTCTATTGCTGCGGGGGTTAATTTCTCCAATATCGGTTCCAAGATATCCTACAATCAGGGATCTACCAAAGAGTTTTTACCCGCAAATATGAAACTGGGAACAACCTTCACTACCCAGATGAATGATTCAAGCTCCTTTTCCTTCTCCGTGGATTTGAATAAGCTGCTTGTCCCTACCCCAAATATCGCAGTGAGTCAATCCGATGGAAGCGTGATCGTTACCTCGGATACCAATTCTGGAAAATCCGTTATCAGCTCCATTTTCGGTTCGTTCAGCGATGCCCCGGGAGGAATGAAGGAGGAGCTTCAGGAGATTACCCTCTCCGTTGGTGCAGAATACTGGTACAAGAAAAAATTTGCAGTCCGGGGCGGCTATTTTAATGAATCGCAGTTTAAGGGGAACCGGAAGTACTTTTCCACCGGATTGGGGATTAAAATAAAAACCTGTAATGTCGATATTTCGTACCTTATCCCGCTTCAGAAGAACAACCCGCTCGCCAGTACGATCAGGCTCACTGTCTTGTTTAATATCAACCGAATCATGCAGTTAGCAAATAAGCACGTGCCTCGGGAAAATCCAATCGGTGATAAATAGAATTTGAGAAATACTCGTAAGATGAAAAAAAATGCTCTGCCTTATCCCGGTAATTCATAATCAACCGGTGGTTTGCGATAACAGAACTGATTACCTGCAAAACAAAAAAAATCCTTAATGCAATTCCTACCATCCGGAGCATCTGAATTTCTGAAGAAGCATCTGGATATAAAAAAGTTATTCCCAACAATATACTTAGACCCTCTTGTAGTGATAGAGGCTCCGGGTTGCAGAAATAATTGTTCAAATAATCTGATTTCTGCTACAACTGCAAGATGATAACCTTAACTTGCTTGCTACCGACAATAAAAGCACTGTTGTAGGGCAGTTCCGAAATATTGAGCCCAACTCTTGGTCCAAACTTAATTTGAGCAGATGAAAGAGTAGCACAAAGTATAAAAACAATAAAACAGGCAGTTGGTATAAGTCTGGAACGTATTCTCATAAATTAAACATCATCGAAAAATTGCATATCCTTCATAACTTATACGATGATTATTTTGATGTGGACGACCCAATAATTTCAAATAGGTTGCGAGGAGCCTCTTTAAACGTGTCATTAAAAAGATAAACAGAGGACACTATAAAGGCAATAAAAGCCAGGACAATAAGCAATTGTAGCCACGAGGTTTTTTGAATCTCATGACGATCCTTAACCTCACAAACTTCACCCGGACAATATCTGGCCTTCTTTCCGTAGTACCATTTATAAAACACACACCCCAGGCAAATACCAAATGCCGATTCAAAAAGCAGGAAAATCAGACAGATCAGGCAAATCAGCCCCGTGATCGGGCTATATGAATTGACAAATACGACCAATACCAGCATTATTAACACCAGGATCAACCCAATTACCCAGGCAAACTTTTTTTGAGCAGCGCCAACATATTCGGGGACTTGTTTTATAACAATCAGTCGTCCAATGATTAAGGTGGGTGAAAAGCGGGGATTAATAAACACCCGAATGATAAAATCGAGAAGAAAAGCGAGAATAAAATATTTCAGAGCCAAAAAACTATGGGTCGTAATTGCCAACAGGACCGATAAAAAGGCAAATACAAAGAATATTCCAGCAGCAGCCCTGATTTCACGTTCGTTTAGCAC
>CAIXCY010000268.1 GCA_903918045.1 uncultured Bacteroidia bacterium | reverse complement strand
ACACCATAACCTATGGCTACAACCTCGTCAAGTTGCACATTTTCAGGTCGCATTTTAATTGAAAAAACAGTCTGACTGCCAAGCTTTATCTCCTGAGTGATCATTCCAACAAAAGAGATGGAAAGGGCCGTAACCTTTAACGGAATTCCGATAGTAAACCGGCCAGCCTGATCGGTAATCGTCCCAGTGCTGGTTCCCTTTACACTGATTGTCGCTCCGGGAATAGGAGAACCTGATTCATCGGTGACCACTCCTTTTACACTTTTCTGCTGACTAAAACCGGATGTAACCAGCACAAAAATGAAAAAAACAAAGATCATGATTCTTACAATTCCAACTCTTTCAGACGAAAGATAATGTTCATTTGCTTTCATAAAATCATAGACTTTAGATTAAAAAATTAAGAAAATATTTTCACGTTGCATTAGTTCATAAATTATTTATGAGTAAGAGAATTCCGATTATGATAACCAGGTATATGACTAATTCCAAAATCAAATAAGTTCTCCTACGATTTATCATAACTTACAGCTTGTTTCAGCAATGTTGCGGTATGGATGGATTGAAATGCATTTTCAAAAATACATGTAGCGTTCATAACCGAAGTGCATCTTTGGTTTAAGAAAGTAGACCAAATGGTATCATGCAGGGTACAGTTTGAATCCAAATAGGTATTAAAATGTAAACGGAGGTGATTTTTGGATAATATTCATTTTGAAAATTATATCTTTATAACATAATTCCCGGCGGGCGAATATCTTTAAAATTAGGGTATCAATCAGATTTGCCGGGACTCCTCACTGAAAAACCAACAAATAGGATCTTCTTTAAAAATGGATTTTTTTGTTCATCGCTCAATTCGCATTTGTCGGATAGGGATTAAAATGGTCAAAATCCTTGGAATGCTTTTGCTAACCTGCCGGTTGATGGGTCAGGAAAAGCCAATTGTCTTTTCTCACCTGAATGTCAGTCATGGACTCTCTCAGAATCAGATTAATTGTATCTGCCGAGATTCCAAAGGATTTATATGGTTTGGTACCAATGCCGGACTAAACCGGTTTGACGGCATTAATTTTGAAGTTTTTAACCACGACAAGAGAGGGAACAGAACTCTTGTCAACAACAACATAAATGCAATAACCGAAGATAAAAACGGTGATCTATGGATCGGAACTGCAAGCGGAGTTTCTATTCTGGATGGAATTACTTATCAAATCAAATATTCAAACTACCCGTCGGTGGCGCGAAAAAATTGTGGCGACATATCTTTTGTCAACGCATTAATCAAAGACAGCCAGGGAAACGTTTGGATCGCTACCAATAATGGATGTTTTGTCAATGACATAAAAAACCATACCAATGAACATATTCTGGCAGACAGTACCGAATGTAATTCTCCTTTTAACGGGATTACCTCTTTAGCTGAGGATCTTAGCGGCCAGATGTGGATGAGCACTGAAAATGGTTATATTCAGCATTATAATTCTCATGCCAGATTGTACGAGAAGTTTAAAATCCCCGATTATACAGCCAGTTCCACCAGTGCGCAAGCCCGGTTATTTATCGACAAAGACAATGATCTTTGGGTTGGAGACCTTTTTGGTTTGAATGTATTCAACATCAGTGAGAAAAAGTGGGATGTCCGATTTCAAAATCTGTGCAGAAACACGCCAGGATTAAGGAGGATTGGAGCAGTTTCGCAGGATGCCGAGGGGCTAATCTGGATCGCATCCGACGGAGACGGAGTGTTTCGTATCGATAAACGAACCTTGAAGATTAAAAACATCCGGAATAAACCATTCGATGACCAGAGCCTTTCATCGAATGGAATTTCAAAGGTGCTTTGCGATAGAGCGGGAATTGTTTGGCTGGGAACCACAAAGAAGGGGGTAAGTTTTTACAGAAAAAACATCCATCAATTCCGGATTTACAAAAATGTCTCGGGTGACGACAACAGTCTGGGGAATAATGACGTTAACGCTGTCGTAGAGGATTCCTCAGGTAATATATGGATTGGAACTGACGGAGGAGGATTGAACTATCTTGACAGGAAAACGCAGAAGATAACCCGAATTGAATTCAACAGTCGGATTAGGAATTCATTGAGCAGTAACATCATTGTTTCATTATACAGAGATCATGCAGGTAGTTTATGGATTGGAACCTATTTCGGCGGACTGAACAGATGGGACCCTTTAACAGGGAAGTTTACCGTTTATAAAAACAACCCCAAGGATTCTACTTCCATTTCAGATGACCGGATCTATGGAATATCGGAAGATGAAACGAATCACCTCTGGGTTGGTACATTAGGAGCTGGCCTCAACCGTTTTGACCCAAAAAAAGAGCATTTCGAACGGTTTAACATCAGCAATTCGACGCTCTGCAGCGACTTAATTTCATCTATTTATCAGGATAAAAGCAAAAAAATCTGGATTTCCACAACGAATGGACTCGCCTATTATGACACTTCGGACCAGGCATTGCATTGTTTGCAGATTAAACCTAAGCATTCCGATGACGCAGAAGAAAACGATTTGACAAGTTGCTTTATCGATAGCCGTGGATTTTTTTGGGTCTGTACTAAAAAAGGATTGTTCCTCCTCGACAACAACCACCAAACTGTCCGGCAGTTTACAATGGCCGATGGCTTGCCGTCAAATACGATACACCGAATTGTGGAGGATAAAAACAATTGCTTGTGGATAAGTTCAAAAGATGGGATCTCGAAATTGATTATTAAGAATGTCCATAATATTCATACGTTTGAATTTAACATTATAAATTACACATCGAATGACGGCCTCCAGGGAAATGAGTTTAATGAGTCATCGGCACTTTGCACTTTGGATGGAGAACTATTCTTCGGCGGACCCGACGGACTAAATGCGTTCTACCCCGACGAGATAAAAGATGACACTGTATCTGCAGACATCGTCCTGCGGGATTTTAAAATCTTCAATAAGAAGATACCGTACGGTCAGAAGTACAACGGCCGGATTCTGTTGAAAAGGCCGATTTTCAATACGGAAGAGATTACACTAAAATACAAGGAAAATTCGTTTACTATTGATTTCATAGCACTTAACTATTTTTATCCTGAGAAGAGCAACTATGTCTATAAACTTGATGGATTTAATAATGAGTGGATTAATACAAGTGGGAAACAAAATTCAGCGACCTATACCAATCTGAATAACGGAACGTATACTTTCCATGTAAAGGAATTAAAGGGAAATTCCGGGGGTAAGGAAATCTCACTGAAAATTATCGTTCTCCCTCCTTTCTGGAAGAGCGGGCTTGCTTACGTACTCTATTTCATGATTATCGTACTGTTATTGTGGCTTTTGCGCATGCTGATCCTTGCCCGGGAACGATTAAACATGAGAATTAAAAATGACAGGCTTGAAGCCCGGCACATTCATGATATGGATGCACTAAAGATTAAATTCTTTACGAATATTTCACATGAGTTCCGAACTCCCCTTACATTAATCATGGCTCCGGTAGAGAAAATGCTGACAGACTTCAAAAACAGGCCGGAAGAGAAAAACATGAAACTAATCAAGCAGAATGCTAACCGGTTATTGCGCATGGTGAATCAACTACTGGATTTTAGAAAACTTGAAGTTCAGGGATTTGCGTACAATCCTTCGTTTGGAAATATCGTGAGCTTTATTGAGGAGACTGTTCAATCGTTTCGCAATCTAAGTGAACAAAAGCACATCGATTTTACATTCCAAACTCAAATCAACGAATTAATTACCGCTTTTGATCAGGATAAACTTGAGAAGATCATCTTCAACCTGCTTTCGAATGCCTTTAAATTCACGCACGATTATGGAAAAGTTTCAGTGTCAATTTCGCTACAGCCGTTAAACGAAGAGCGTAAAGAAATTCCAACAGAAAGCAAGCTGATACTCAAAATCGAGGATACGGGCATTGGTATACCACACGAAAAAATCGGAAAAATTTTCAACCGATTTTTCCAGATTGAAAACAGTGGTCATATTGAAGAGGGTACAGGAATCGGTCTATCTCTGGTTTCTGAATTTGTGAAACTTCACAACGGTGAGATCTCAGTAATTAGTGAAGTTGGGATGGGAAGTTGTTTCACTATTTCGCTGCCTGTAGTCAGTTCCATTACTAATTCTGAATCTGTTGATCACTCTGAACTGAAAATAATAAATTCCATTTTACCTGTTGAAGAAACGAATCCAATCAATCAGGCTAATGGCAAACCGGTATTGCTTATTGTGGAAGACAACGAAGACCTTCGCTTTTTCCTTAAGGATAACCTCTCGCAAAAATATACCATTTATGAAGCGGAGAATGGTTTAGATGCCTTGCTACTAGTCGAATCGATTTTGCCTGATCTGATCATTTCTGATATTATGATGCCAGGATTGGATGGCATCGAACTTTGCAGACGCATTAAATCTGATCGAACCATTTGCCATATTCCGTTGATTCTTCTTACTGCCAGGACCACAGAGCAACAGCAGCTTGAGGGCCTTGAAAATGGCGCGGATGATTACATTACCAAGCCCTTTAATTTTCAGATTCTGGAAACTAAAATTTACAACACCATCAATCTCCGCAGAAAACTTCGGCAAATCTTTAAAAATAAACTACTTATCGAACCTCGGGAGATCACAGTTACTTCACTTGATGAGCAATTTATCCATAAGGCTATGGATTTCATGGAGATTAATATGTCGAGCCCTGATTGTTCTGTAGAAACGATGAGCCGGGACATGGGAATGAGCAGAACCCACCTTTACAAGAAAATGATGGCTTTAACAGGCATATCACCTCAGGAATTTATCCGTTCCATGAGGCTAAAGCGGGGGGCTATGCTGCTAAATTCAAGTCAGTTAACTATTTCTGAGATTGCCTTCATGGTCGGGTTTAATAACCCCAAATATTTTACCCGTCATTTTAAAAATGAATTCGGTGTGTTGCCGTCGAAATATATCGCCCTATAAATATAATTCATCCTTTTTTGACAATATTTTTTTGGGCTTGACTCTGATTCATCCTAATCCACATTTTTATTAAGTTACAGAAATATTCTGCCTTAAAACTCTTTTGTCTTGGTCAGCAGCTTTCGATGTGAAAATGACTGATGCTT
>CAIXCY010000267.1 GCA_903918045.1 uncultured Bacteroidia bacterium | reverse complement strand
ATAGTGACAGCATCGGTATTGCTGCATCCGTTTGAAGAGGTTACCGTCACGGTATAGGTGCCAGGAGCCAAAATGGAAAGATCTGCCACAGAACTGACAACGTTTGATCCGTCAGACCATGAATAGGTGCCACCACCAGTTGCAGTTACACTGATTGAAGTGGTGGAACAAGTTAATATCGTGGTAGCCGAATTATTGATGATGCCTGCCGTTGGAACTGAGTTATCCTGCGTAATAATGATATTTTCGGTATCGGCGCACCCGTTTGAAGAGGTTACTGTCACGGTATAGGTGCCAGGAGCCAAAATGGAAAGATCAGCCACAGAACTGACAACAGTAGTTCCGTCAGACCATGAATAGGTGCCACCACCGGTTGCAGTTACACTGATCGAAGTGGTGGTACAGTTTAATACCGTTTTTGATGTATTATTTGTGATGCCTGCTGTGGGTTTTGAACTGTCCTGAGTAATGGTGACGGCATCGGTACTGCTGCATCCGCCCAAAGAGGTAACCGTTACGGTATAGGTTCCCGGAGCAGAAATGGAAAGATCAGCCACAGAACTGACAACAGTAGTTCCGTCAGACCATGAATAGGTTCCACCACCAGTTGCTGTTACACTTATTGAAGTCGTGGAACAGGTTAATACTGTAGTTGCCGTATTATTTGTGATGCCCGCTATTGGTATATCCGGAGCATAGATTGTTTGAGCTCCCAAATCAATGGTACAGTTAGTATCAGTGGCATCCTGAATCCAGACATCATAGGAAACGGTAGCGGATGAAGGGGACAGATTGTTGAAAATACCTGTACTATTTGTGAAAGTGGTGCCCCCGTCAATACTATATTTATAGGTTCCTCCTCCGGGAAGTAACGAGGAAGGTCCCCCTGATGGGGAAGTTATCGTGATTGTGCCATCGTTGGATCCATCGCAGGTAACATTGGTTGAAGCAACTGTCGCATTCAGTTTGGGGGGGCGTGTAATGATCAGTGCGTTATTCAAAACAGTATAACAGCCGGTATGGGCTTTATCACGGATCTGCACATTATAGGTTCCATAAGCTAATCCGGTAAACGAGCCTCCATTGTTAAGCCAGTTCGTACCCCCGTTTTTCGAGTATTGATAGGTTCCTGAACCTCCCGATGGGGAGCTGATCGTTATCGTACCATCGACTGCACCAAAACATGTTACCTCGGTTGAATTTACAGTTGCAATTATTGGTGCCGGTTCAGTAATAGTAAGAGGTCCCAGTTCAAAAGTACAATTGGCGTCTGTAGCATCCTGAATCCAGACATCATAGGAAAGGGTCAATGAGGAAGGGGGCAAACTGTTGAAAGTACCTGTACTATTTGAGAAAGTGGTGCCCCCGTCAATACTGTACTTATAGGTTCCTCCTGCGGGAAGTAACGAGGAAGGGCCACCCGATGGGGAGCTGATCGTAATTGTGCCGTCGTTTGCTCCGTTGCAGGTTGCGTTGGTTGAAGTAACTGTTGCATTTAATCGGGCAGGACGTGTGATCGATAAACTCCCATTCAGCGTGGCTGAGCAGCCCTGATTCGCCTTGTCCCTGATTCGGACGTCGTAAATCCCAAATGCCAGGCCTGAAAAATTACCTCCATTGTTCAGCCAGTTGGTACCTCCATCTTTCGAGTACTGATATGTTCCGTAACCTCCCAATGGTGAGCTTATCGTTATTGTTCCATCTGCCGCACCATAACAGGATACATTGGTTGAGACTACTGTTGCACCAAGTGGCGCCTTTTCAGTAATGGTTAGTGGTCCCAGCTCAACGGTGCAATTAACGTCAGTAGCATCCTGAAGCCAGACATCATAGGAAAGGGTAGCAGAGGAAGGAGGCAAATTGTCGAAAATACCTGTACTATTTGAGAAAGTGGCACCTCCGTCAATACTGTAGTTATAGGTTCCTCCCCCGGGAAGTAACGAGGAAGGGCCACCCGACGGGGAACTGATTGTGATTGTGCCGTCGTTGGCTCCATTGCACGTAACGTTGGTTGAAGTAACCGTTGCATCTAATTTTGCAGGACGTGAGATCGATAAACTTCCATTCAGCGTGGCAGAGCAGCCCTGATTCGCCTTGTCCCTGATCCTGACGTCGTAACTCCCCCATGCCAGACCTGAAAAATTGCCACCATTGTTCAGCCAGTTGATACCCCCGTCTTTCGAGTACTGATAGGTTCCATAGCCTCCCGACGGAGCACTGATCGTTATTGTACCGTCATTGGCTCCAAAGCAGGTCACATTAGTCGAATTTACCGTAGCTGTTAATGCTCCTGAGGGCTGTAAAATTGTCGGGCTAAACAGAGAATTCATACAAGAAGTACTGAGATCCAGGATTTCAACCGTATGAAGCCCTCCGGCAAGACCGGAAAAGCTATTGCTATTCTGCCAGGTACCACCATCAACACGATATTCATAATTGCCGCTCCCTCCTCCGGCACTGTTGATGGTTATAGTGCCATCAATATTACCAAAACAAGTGATATCGGTGTGGTTTACTGTTCCGGTCAGTAGCCCGGGTTGGATAATTGAAACGCTTCCATAATCATAAAAACACGAAGGATTGGCCTTGTCACGAACCTGAATATCATGAGTTGACACACCAAGCCCTGTAAAGATTCCACCATTATTCAACCAGGTAGACCCGCCGTTCATGCTGTACTGATAGGTTCCATATCCACCAAAACCGGTGACTGTAATTGAGCCATCCGCTGCTCCATGGCAGGTAATGTCGGTTTTCACAACTGTAGCACTTACTGCTGCACCCGGCTGGCTAATGATCCTGGCTCCAAGGGAGGTCACAACACTGATACAGGCGGCATCCTGAATTTTAACATCATAGGTATTTGGACTAAGGCCTGTAAAGGATAATGATGACTGCCAGTTCACCCCGTTATCAATACTATAATTGTAAGTTCCGTTCCCCCCTGAAGCAGAGTTAAAAGAAATGATGCCGTCACTGGCTTCATAACACGTTACATTAGATGCCACTACCGTCGCACTTAAAACCGCCGGCTGAGTAATTGACAAAGCAGCATTCAACGTGGTGAAGCAGGAGGTATTGGCCTTGTCACGGATTTGAACAATATGCGTTGAAACTCCCAACCCGGTAAAACTACCGGAATTCAACCAACTCGTTCCACCATTGATACTATACTGGTAGGTTCCGCCTCCACCAATAGGCGAACTGATTGTTATTGTCCCATCACCTGCCCCACGACATGTGATATTGGTTGATGCTACTGTCGCACTTACATTGCATGTTGGGATCGCAAAGGTTGTTGAAGTGAAGTTCTGTAGCAGAAAAATAAAGAAAAGTATTTTTTTGACCATTGTTCTATGTTTAGTATATCAGATTGTAAATTAATGATAAGCAGAACAACACGATAAAATAGATAATTAGGATTAAAGTTTTCCGGCTTCAGTAAATGTGTTTTCAAAATTCTAAAAAACACCTGTAAATCGACTATTTTAAAGCCACTTATTTACAAAGATAACTTGATTTATCTAATAATCAAGTTATCTTTTGCTCTGATTTTTTATCATTTATCGGCGACCTATTTCAGCGATGGATTACATTTGGTCCGCGGAAGAACACGGAAAAAAATTAATTGATCTGAGTATACCGTACCAAACTGATTCAAAATTGTCTCATTATTTGGAATACTTCTAAATTTAAAAGGTAATTGTTAAAAGATGTATTCAATTTCATAACAATCGTATTTTTGCAATTAACATTTGATCTCATTATGCCTGTACAATGGGTTTTTACATTGGAGGTAATTGATATACGGGAACTGACTAAACACAAAACAGAATAAAAAGATGAATATCATGTTCTTGCTTATCGGTGTGAGTCTTTTGGCCGCGATGGTTTTTCTGTTTCTTTTTATATGGGCCGTTCGGCGGGGACAATATGATGACACCTATACTCCCTCGGTCAGAATCCTATTCGACGATGAACCGGAAGAGAAAAAAGTTGAGGAAAAAGAGTCGCTAAACGAGAAATTAACTTGAATATTGCGGTTTATAACTGCCCATTGCAAATCCAGACTAAATAGTAGAAAATATAATATAAATCTAATTAAGCTTAAAGTAAATCAAACAGGAAAATTATGGAAGTACAACAGTTCAATTATGATAATAAAATAGTCAAATATTTTATTATTGCCACACTGGTTTGGGGCGCTGTAGCTCTGCTGGTTGGGTTATTAATCGCCTTGCAGTTGGCGTTTCCGGCTTTTAATCTGGGATTTGAATATACGACCTATGGTCGCACCCGACCCCTGCATACCAATGCTGTTATTTTTGCCTTTATCGGGAATGCGATGTTTGCCGGTATTTACCACTCGTTACAGCGGGTTTTGAAGGCACGTTTGTTTAATGATACACTGAGTAAGGTCCATTTTTGGGGATGGCAGCTCGTGATAGTTTTGGCCGCCTTAACTCTTTTGTCCGGTTTTACAACGGGTAAGGAGTATGCTGAACTCGAATGGCCTATCGATATCCTTATTGCCCTCTTTTGGGTTGCCTTTGGGGTGAACATGATCGGAACAATTCTAAAAAGACGGGTTAAACATATTTATGCATCGGTATGGTGGTATCTGGCAACTTTCCTTGGAATTGCGGTATTGCATATTGTCAACAGCATTGAACTTCCCGTTTCATTACTCAAAAGTTATCCGGTATATGCAGGAGCTCAGGATGCAGTGGTACAGTGGTGGTATGGTCATAATGCAGTAGCTTTCTTCCTGACTACTCCATGGTTGGGATTGATGTATTACTATCTTCCAAAAGCATCAAACCGTCCAATTTACTCCTATCAACTTTCGATTGTCCATTTCTGGACGTTGATTTTCCTCTATATGTGGTCGGGACCGCACCATTTGCTTTACCAGGCGCTACCAGACTGGGTTCAGGCACTTGGGGTAACGTTCTCAATTATGCTCATAGCTCCATCATGGGGTGGTATGATCAACGGCCTTCTGACGCTTCGTGGCGCCTGGGATAAGGTGCGCGATCAGGCTGAATTAAAATTTATGGTTGTTGCTCTTACCGCATATGGAATGGCCACCTTCGAGGGTCCGATGATGTCTCTTAAAAGTGTCAACTCCGTAAGTCACTTTACCGACTGGACTATTGCTCACACCCACATCGCAGGGATGGGATGGAACGGGGGGATGATCTTTGGGATGCTCTACTGGTTGGTTCCAAAACTTTTCAGGACACCACTCCATTCCAAAAAACTTGCCAATACACATTTCTGGCTTGCGACCTTAGGTATCCTGATGTTTGCAATCCCACTTTATTGGGCAGCCATTACCCAATGGCTGATGTTGCGCGAATACAATGCCAACGGACTGTTAACCTATCCAAACTTCCTTGAAACAACAACCCAGATAATGCCAATGTATCATGCCCGTATTTTGGGTGGGTTACTCTTCTTCTCAGGATTTATTATATTCCTGTTCAATATGTTTAAAACCATCGCGGCTGGAAAGCTGGTTGACAATGAACCCGCAGAAGCCCCTGCACTTACAGATTCCTCTGCCCGTAAGGCTGGTGAGACCTTCCATCGCCTGATCGAACGCAAGGGAGTTATTTTTGTAGTCTTCGTTTTTATTGCGTTGGCGATTGGTGGAGCTGTTGAGATCATTCCAATGCTTAAGGTTGAATCCAATATTCCAAAAATTGCTTCCGTAACCCCGTATTCTCCGCTTGAACTAGCTGGTCGCGATATTTACGTAAGCAATGGATGTTATAATTGCCATTCACAACAGGTAAGACCGCTAAGGTGGGAAACTGACCGTTATGGTGAATATTCCAAAATCGGTGAGTTTGTATATGACCATCCGTTCCAATGGGGATCACGGCGTACTGGTCCGGATCTTGCACGTGCAGGCTGGGTGGGAAGTTCGACCTATAAAACCGCTATCTGGCACTATAATCACTTTACAAAACCTAAAGAGATTAACCCTCAGACTATTATGCCGGCCTATCCATGGTTTGCAAAAAATACGGTCGATCTGACAATGATACCTGTAAAAATAAGGGCAATGCAAACTTTGGGCGTTCCTTATGCCAAAGACTATGATAAGAAAGCGGTTGCCGATTATCAGGAACAGGCTCAGCAAATCGTTGCCGAATTAAAGGCATCGGGTGTCGACATTGCAGCCGACAAAGAGATGGTTGCCATGATTGCATACCTGCATAAATTAGGCCACGATATTTCACCGGCTAACAAGAAATAAATAGAATCATTAAAGAGGATTTTTATGAGCTTTGTAGGCAATGTTCTTAAAAATGTAGATGGAATTCAATACTTCTACATAGCCGGGATACTGATATTCATATCTCTTTTTATAGTCATTGCATACAGGACCGTAAAAATCCCCCGAAAAGATCTCGATGATTTTAAAACCTCGATCTTTGATGATCAGGAGCTAAAATCAAAAGATAATAATGACACGTTATAGAGACTAATCCCGGTCGCGGGAAGAATTAATATTTCAGAAACAGATAAAATTAAATAACAGAAACTATTTGTTATGGCAAAGATAATTAAGACAAAAGGGGAGAATAAACCCGAAAAAGATGAACATAATGATGATTTTGACGGGATCAAAGAGTTGAATAATCCCGCGCCAAACTGGATCATTTTGGTATTTATCGCAACAATCGGATTTTCGCTCTTCTACGGAATCCGGTATTTTGGATATCCCGGCAACGAAAAAGACCAGGTCAGTGAATACAAGATTAGCTCGGCAGAGTTCGATAAGGCGCATGGCCAGCAGCCGGATGCCACCAAAGGGGGACCGGTAATGGGACAAGAGGAGATGCTGACAGTTGGAGCTGCAATATTTGCCCAAAAAGGGTGCATTGCATGCCACGGGTTAAAGGGAGAAGGGAACGTGATCGGACCAAATCTTACCGATAATTTCTGGTTAAACGGTTGCACCCAGGAGAACGTCATTCACATGATCACCGAAGGTAAACCGGAGAAGGGGATGACGCCCTTTAAGACCATGCTGACACAAGAGGAGATAAAAAGCGTTTCACTCTTTATCCTTAAGAAATTGGTGGGAAGCAATCCGCCAAATGGTAAGGCTCCTCAAGGTGTAGAATGTAAACCCTAACAATTAAATTTTCCTCAAGTTCATCCGATTATGGAACTGGAAACACCAAGGACCTTTCGGGATCGTCCTATCAATATTGATGATAGTGGCCACCGGAATTGGATTTATGCCAAACAACCTAAAGGGGAATGGTACACCCGAAGAACAATTGTAGCCTGGATTGCAATCTCATTTCTGGTATTGGCTCCGTTTATTAAAATAAATGGAAATCCGATGATGCTATTTGATGTTGCAAACAGGAAGTTCTCCATTTTCGGCCAGCTTATCTGGGCACAGGATACCTACCTGCTATCGCTTATCATGGCTGTGACAGTGGTCTTTATTGTTCTTTTTACTGTAATCTATGGCCGGATCTGGTGCGGCTGGGCCTGCCCTCAAACCATCTTTCTGGAAATGGTATACCGTCGGATTGAATATTTATTTGAAGGAAATTACCGTACACGTAAAAAGGAGGGGCCCGGTTCGGCAACATTTTTCAGAAAACTAGCCAAGCATGCTGTTTTTATCGCAATTTCAATACTCATAACCAATGTATTCCTAAACTGGATCATTGGCCCCGAAAAGCTGTGGAAAATTATAACCGAACCAATTCATGACCACCTGTTCGGTTTCTTCGCCATGCTGGGTATTTCAGCGTTCTACTACTGGATTTACGCCTATTTCAGAGAACAGGTTTGCACGATGATCTGCCCCTATGGCAGGTTGCAGGGGGTCTTGCTTGATTCAAAATCGATTGCAGTTACCTACGATTACAAAAGGGGAGAACCTCGGGGTCCTAAAAACACCGGTGATTGTATTGATTGTCATGCCTGCGTTTCGGTATGTCCAACAGGCATTGATATTAAAAACGGCAGTCAGCTCGAATGTATCAACTGTACTGCCTGCATTGATGAATGCAACATTGTAATGAAAAAGATTAATAAGCCTAAAAACCTGATCCGATTCGACTCGGTTTATGGTATTGAAACAGGCAAAAGATCTGTCCTTAATGCCCGCACCTATGCCTACTCGACAGTGTTGGCTATTTTGGTAATCATACTTGCAGTAACACTATTCAATCGAAAACCAATAGACACTACAATGCTTCGGATTCAGGGATCCATCTTTCAGAAGGTAGATTCTGTAACCTTTTCGAATCTGTATATGTTGAAAATTATCAATAAAACACAATCAAACAAGTCTTTACAATTAAGGCTGATTACCCCGAAGTCGGGTAAAATTCAGCTTGCTACGGGTCAAAGTCTTTTAAAATCGCAGGGAACACTTGAAAGTGTAATCATTGTAAATCTTAATGCGAAGGATTTAACAGGGAAGAGTACCCGGATTGAAGTGGGAATCTTCGAAGGGGAAACACTTGTAGAAAGTTACGCAACCAATTTTCTGGGACCGGATGGGAAATAAATGACGGGGAGAAAAAGAGAAGGGCAGAATGGAAAAATTGTAATACAAAAAAAAATCCTTTTCTTCGTAACTCAGAATTTAAAACAGATCAATGAAATTAAATTGGGGATATAGCATCATACTTTTCTTTGTGGTTTTTTTTACGCTGATGATCGGGTTTGTCATTTTCGCATTCAGGCAAACCACGGACCTTGTCACAGAGGATTATTATGAAAAGGGTGCGGCATATACAGGCCAGATGGAGATTAACCAACGTTCTTTAGTTTTTAACGACAGCATATTACTATCGGATCAAAGAACTTATTTGTCAGCGAAATTTTCAAAATCGATTACCCGGATGGCCGATACAATGCACATCTATTTCTACCGTCCATCTGATAAAAAGTCAGATTATACGTTCTCCACTATACTTAAATCAGACTCCATAGCTATTGAAAAGAGAAATCTGGTTAAAGGGAGGTACGTCGTAACCTTTGGATGGAACAGCGGAGCGAAAAGCTATGAGATCGAAAAGGAATATTTCGCCCAGTAATGTCCTTCTATTATTGAGTTACTAAAAAATTGTCCGGAGGTTTAATCCCATTTTATTTCGCCCTGAGAAACAGAATTTTAAGAGATGGAAATACTTTTCACAGCTTTTGTATTGGGATTAATGGGCAGTTTCCATTGTGTGGGAATGTGTGGTCCTATCGCCTTAAGTTTACCACTGAGAGGGAATAATTTTGGGCAAAAACTAACCGGTGGACTTCTATATAACCTGGGAAGAGCATCCACCTACGGGGTCATGGGGGCCTTCTTTGGGTTGATCGGACAAAGTTTTCACCTGCTGGGCTTTCAGCAATGGATCTCTGTAATTATGGGAAGTCTCATGATTGTCTCAGTTCTTCTCCCCGGTATGGTGAGGAAACGGTTTAAGATAAATCCTGATTTCATGGTTATCCCACTACGCAGAGCGATTCAGCGGTTGTTCAAAGTCCGTTCCTACCGCGGATTATTTCTTATTGGTTTAGGAAACGGGCTGCTCCCGTGCGGTCTGGTTTACCTTGCAATTGCAGGTGCTATCGGGGCAGGCAGTGTTTCCCTTGGAGCACTATTTATGGTTCTTTTTGGTTTGGGAACAATCCCAATGATGCTGCTGATATCGCTAATTGGCAATATTGTTACCGTCCCGATCCGAAACAAAATGAACAAATTAGTTCCTTTTATCGTTGTCCTGATCGGTGTAATCTTTATTCTGCGGGGGTTAACATTAGGCATCCCCTACCTGAGTCCGCCAAAAGAAAAACTTACCCCTACATCCCATATTGGAAACTCACCGGTAAAAGCTACAGATGCCCTCAAGCATCCATGCTGCCAGCCTAAAAAAGAATGAAAAATTCAAAAGAATAAAAATCAGTTAAAGTTCAGTAGTCCTGAATCTTTGCAATTTGACCTTTAAACTTTACATTTTGAATTTTGTATTTTAAACTTTACATTCTTACTTTTGCACTCCTGACATTTTCAGAAATATATCTACGGTTTCATAATACATTTTGATGATTGATAACATATGTATCCATTGCGGAGCCGATTGCGGGAAGGAACCGATTAGAAACAGCCTTCAAAAATTTTGTTGCTCAGGCTGCAGACAGGTGTATCAATTGCTCAGCGAAAACCAGCTTCACCAATACTATACTTTTGAAACGACACCCGGGGTAAGAATTGCAGATCCCGACCATGAATCCAAATATGCATTCCTCGATAAAGAGGAGGTGCAGCAAAAACTTTACGAGTTTATAGAGGGGAGTTCTGCCAGGGTCACTTTTTATATTCCTTCGATTCATTGCGTCTCCTGCATCTGGCTTCTGGAGCACCTAAACCGACTCAACAAAGGGATAAAACAATCAGCCGTTAACTTCGTCCGAAAAGAGGTTACCGTGAATTTTAATACTTCGGAAATTTCATTGCGTTCAGTGGTAGAGCTACTGGTCTCAATCCATTATCTCCCAGATATTTCGCTGAAGACCCTGGAGAAGAAGGAGATCCATTCGGTTGATCGGACCCTGATGTATAAAATCGGGGTGGCCGGATTTATCTTCGGGAACGTAATGATGTATAGCCTTCCTGAGTATTTTAACGGGAAAGCGCTGAAAGAATCCCTGGGGCCATTTCTCCATTACCTGGGTTTTGCACTCGCAATTCCGCTGGTTTTTTACAGCGGCAGCGATTATATTATTTCAGCGGCCAAAAACCTTCGAAAAGGGATTATCAATATCGACCTTCCAATTGCGCTGGGTATCCTGGCCCTCTTCTTCGTAACCGGTTTTGAAGTGTTTACAAACAGTGGTCCCGGCTATTCGGATACCCTTGCCGGATTTTTATTCTTCCTACTCATCGGGAAATGGTATCAAAGTAAGACTTACCAATCACTCTCGTTCGACAGAGATTACAAATCCTATTTTCCGGTGGCTGTAACCAAAATTCAAAATGGTCAACAGATCAGCACACTACTTGAAGAAATTGCCGTTGGAGATCTCCTCCTGCTCCGAAGCAAGGAACTTATCCCTGCCGACGGAATATTAATCGAAGGCTCTGCACTTATCGACTATAGTTTTGTGACAGGAGAATCAGCCCCGATCAAAAAAAATAGTGGAGATTTTGTCTATGCGGGAGGTATCCAAATCAGCGGAGCCATAACGATCCGGGTTGAACGGGAGGTTAAGCAAAGCCATCTCACTCAACTCTGGAATCAGAATGAACCCAAACAAGCCACACACCGCTCTCTGACAAGTCTCATCGACGCGATCAGTATCTATTTTACAATTGTTATAATTGTTATCGCACTCTCAGGATTTGCAGGATGGATGATTATCGGTGATTTCCGAACAGCCATTCTTGTACTTACTTCAGTACTGATTGTCGCCTGCCCGTGCGCTTTGGCAATGTCGCTCCCCTTTACACTTGGGACTACGATGCGCATTCTGGGAAGTCGGGGAATGTACCTGAAAAATATCCGGGTTATTGAGAAACTCACCCGGATCGACACCCTGGTGTTCGATAAAACAGGAACGCTCACCAAACCGGATGAAAACAGGGTGCAATTTATCGGAAGTGAACTGACTGAATGGGAAGCCCGGGCTATTAAATCACTGGTTCAGCAGTCTGCCCATCCGTTAAGTCAGGCTCTTGACAGGCATCTTGCAGGGATCGTTCCTTTAGTCACCCTCGGATTTGTAGAGATGGCAGGGAAGGGGATCTTTGCAACTGTCGATGGAATTGCCATAAAGCTGGGTTCTCAAAAATTCGTCTGCGAGGCAGAGGAAGATGTTCCACAAATAACTTCCGGAGTTTATATTGCAATTAATCAAACTGTTAAAGGATATTATAAGATAAGTAATCAGTACCGTCCAGGATTTAATAAGGTCATTGAGCAATTGGGAAAACAGTTCGACATGTACCTTCTATCGGGTGATAACTCAGCCGAAAAGGAGCATCTTGAGCAATTCTTTGATAAGGATAAACTATTCTTTAATCAGCAGCCTCACCAAAAGATGGAGTTTATTGCAGAACTGCGAAAAAACGGAAAACAGGTGATGATGACCGGTGACGGACTAAATGATTCGGGCGCCTTTATGCAAAGTGATGTTGCACTCTCGATTGCAGATGACATTTACCATTTTTCACCGGCAGGTGATGCAATTATTGAAGCGGGGCAATTTCATCAACTGACCGCTTTTATCGGGTTTGCCCGCAAATCGCTTGTGATTGTAAAATTAAGTTTCGCCATCTCGTTTATTTATAACATTATCGGACTTACTATAGCCCTTACAGGAAACCTCTCTCCTGTTGTGGCAGCCGTTCTGATGCCGGCAAGTTCGGTAACTGTTGTTGCATTTTCAACTTTTGCTACCCGGTTACTGGCTAAACGGATGATAAAATAAAGCTAACGACAATATAATCTGCTGTATACCCGGAATGATCCTCCGAAGCCCTTACGTTTAGAAAAAATGAATCTATTCACTGAATATAACCTATATTTGCCTTCAACTAACGATTAATGACCCTAAGAGTGTTTCCAACGGAAAACGATTTGGTTGCAACATTACGAAAAGGTGATGTAAATGCTTTTGATCAGGTATATGCAAAATATGCCCGGAAGCTTTATGCGTTTTCTTTTAAGTACTTAAGGTCAAAGGAGGAGGCTGAGGAACTTGTCCAATCAGTGTTTCTTAAGGTTTGGGAGAATCGTCAAAAGCTCAGCAGTGATACCTCCCTTAAATCATTTCTTTTTACAATTGCGTATAATGAGATCTGTAACCTTTTCAGGCAAAGAAACTATCTGCGGAAATTCGTTGAAACAACCCTTATTTCAAATCGGGAGGGATCGGATGAACCGGAGGGTCAGATTGATGCACTATTTCTGCTTGAACAGTTGAATCGTATCCTCGCAAAACTTCCTGAGAAACAAAGAATCATATTCGTGAAAAGCCGGCAGGAGGGGAAATCGACGAAGGAAATTGCCAGTGAACTGGGTCTAACAGCCGGAACTGTGGACAATTATATTTCGGAATCGCTCAAATTTATCCGAAGCCAACTCAGAGAGAACGATTTTCCACTGCTAATTTTACTTTTGTTTTTTTTCGGATAAGACATATTCTACCAGAATCAGTATCTTGCACTAATCCAGGTTTTTGCGACCAGATAGGGGCGTTTGAACTCAACCCTTATACCCCTAAATTAAAAATACTTCCCTTTTTTATGTGAGATTCAGTTCCCTTGTGTGTATAACTAATCAGAAGCGGGAAGGCCATAACTTTACTTACAACTTCGGGAAAAACGAAACCTATGTTACAACAAGACGAAATAAATCGTATCGAAAGATATATCAACGGTACAGGTGATTCAACCGACATTGCCTGGGTTGAGGAGCGTTTTGCCCATGGTCATGGAGATAAAACCTTGCAAAATTATCTGGAACATGATTGGCAAAGCACAGACCATGAGCAGCACCTTTCCGGGGGTGAACTTGACCATTTGTTGGATCGGGTACATCGTCAGATCCGTAATAATGAGGATAAAAAAAGAAAATCTGCCATTCACCTGATTACAAGAATATATACCAGAGTGGCAGCTGTCCTGTTGTTGCCGCTACTGATTGGAAGCGCTTATATACTGGGTGTTTGGAGTAAATCAGGGAATGATGAGCCGTCAATTTCAGTGATTCATGCCCCGATGGGTTCGAGGGTCTCCTTTAAGTTACCCGATGGCACTTCGGGCTGGCTGAACAGTGGCTCATCCCTAACCTATTCCCTCCCATTTAGCAATCACAGAAAGATAGCCCTGGAGGGAGAGGCCTGGTTTGATGTGTTCCACAATGAGAAAAAGCCTTTCGAAATTATCACCCTAAATTCAACGGTCCAGGTTTTGGGAACAAGTTTCTATCTCAGTGCCTATCAGGATGAACAATATGTTGAAGTTGTCCTTCAAAAGGGGAAAGTGATGTTCTCGGATGTAAGTAAAACACACAATGTTACTTTATTACCTTCCGAACGACTGGTTTTTCAAAATGGAGAAGTCGCTGTTACAACGGCTGATCCATCAAAATATAAGGCCTGGACCGATGGGAAACTGGTTTTCAGGGGAGATAACATGGCCGAGGTTGCCCGAAGAATTGAACGTTGGTACAACATCAAGGTTGAACTCGCAGACAAGGAGTTGGAAAGATTCTCATTCAGAGCCACTTTTGAAGATGACTCGTTGGAAGAGGTTCTTAAACTGCTAAGTATGACCTCGCCAATCCGGTATAAAATCGTACCCCGCGAACTCAATGCCAATGGAACCTATCAAAAGGAGCGGGTCATCTTATATAAATCAAAACACAAACAATCCTAATAACAGACAAAAACTATGAATCAACTAAACAGCTCTTAACCCGGTTGGATTGACAAAAAAAAGGAAACCGCGCCAACGATCTCCTTTAAAATCATCCTTTTCAGAATTTTTTTATTAATCAAATCATTACAAATATATGAAAAATAATGAACCACTCAGGGGATTTTCCTTTCATTTCCTGAAGAAAACACTACTAATTATGCGTATTGCAATTATTTTATTGCTCGTAGGTTTCTTTCAAACCCGGGCCAATGATGCCTATTCGCAAAAAACCAGGCTATCCGTCAACTTTTCAAATACTGAATTGGTTACTATTCTTGATAAGATTGAGAATCAATCTGAATTTTACTTTCTCTACAATGAGAAACTGGTTGATGCCAACAGAAAAGTCTCCATTGATGCCAGGGATCAGTCGCTTGAGGAGATCCTTAAAACACTCTTTGCCGGGACTGAAGTAAAATACATGATTCTGGACCGGAAGATTATCCTCTCGCCTGACGAAATCAACCCCGTCCAACAATCAGGAAAGAAAGTCACAGGAACAGTTAAAGACAATAATGGCCAGCCTATTCCCGGAGCATCGGTAAGTATTAAAGGGAGTACCAACGGAACGGTTACAGATATCAATGGTAACTTTACGATGACGGATATCACTGCTGAATCAACCCTCCGTTTTTCTTTCGTTGGGATGAAATCCCTGGAAGTCTTTGTTGGATCTAAAACAGTCTTCAATATATCGATGAGTGAAGAAACCATCGGACTCAATGAGGTCGTGGCAATTGGCTATGGAACTACCCGTAAGAAAGATTTAACCGGTGCTGTTGCAGTCGTTTCTTCAAAAGAGTTAGACAACCGTCCAAATACCCAGTTTGGGAATATGCTTGAAGGTAAGACTGCCGGTGTTCAGGTAATCAGGCCTTCAGGGCAACCTCAGGCGGGATTTTCAATCAAAATCAGGGGTACTTCATCGATTACTTCAGGCAGTGATCCCCTCTATATTGTGGATGGTGTGCAAACATACAGCATATCAGAAATTAACCCTGCAGATATCGAATCATTTTCTATCCTTAAAGATGCTTCTTCAGCAGCAATCTATGGAAGTAGCGGAGCAAACGGTGTGGTCCTGATCACTACAAAGCACGGATCAAACCAAAAGACCAAAATCACCTTTAATATGAGTTCGATGAATTCACAGGTATGGAAAAAACTACCGGTGCTGAATGGTGTTCAGTTTAAGGACCTGGCCAATGAATTAGGTCTTTCAACAGACTGGAACCTCTACAACGCCAATACAAATTGGCAGAACATCATTTTCAGAAATGCTCAGACACAGAATTATCAGGTTTCTATGACTGGCGGAGATGAGAAAACCGATTACTATTTATCAGGATCCTTTATCGATCAGAATGGTATCATTCTGAATAACAGTGTTAAAAGGGCCACTTTTAAATTGAATTTAAACCATACGGTCTCGAAAATTCTCAAGGTGGGCACTAACCTCTCGTATGACCGATGGAGCGATGTAAGTGTGTCTGAAAATGACAGGAATGGGGTTATTACCCGATTGCTTACTACCGTACCAAATATCGGAATCTGGGATAAAACAAATCCGGATCAGTATGCATTAAATCCTTTTATTCCTGACCTTGAGAATCCATATTCAACAGTGTACCAACCTGCAGTTCAGAATGTAAATAACAGGCTGCATGGAAATATCTTTGCGGAAGCGACCATAATTAAAGATCTGAAATTCAAAAGTCTCCTGGGCTTCGAGCACAGTAACGGCGTATTCAGCTCTTTCCAGAATCCTACCCAGACCAGATATGGAAGGTCCATGGATGGACTCGCAGCCGAAACCGACAACGAATTTACCTACTGGATATCCGAAAACACTGTAAATTATTCCAAAAAGCTTGGAAATCATAACCTTTCCGTCCTTGCCGGATTCATGGCCTCAAAGGAAAATGCCCGTTCATTGTCAATTTCATCTCATGGGTTTGGTGGAAGTACGGCTATTACAACCGTTACCGCAGGAACAGTTCAGGCAGTTCCCCAGGTGGCGATCTATGATAAGTCTCATTCGGCATACATCGCAAGGTTGAATTATTCCTATAAGGATAAGTACCTTCTGACCTCAAATTTCAGGGCTGACGGCTCAGGGCAGTTTGCAGCTACAAACCGATGGGGATATTTCCCATCCTTTTCAGGGGGCTGGCGGATCTCAAAGGAAGATTTCTTTTCTGAAATCAGTGCAATAAATGATCTGAAAATTCGCGCAGGCTGGGGTACCGTTGGAAACGACAAGGCCAATCCTTACGCCTGGTTTGGACTGCTAAATCCGGGATCCTATGTTATGGGTGGTAACATAGCAAACGCTTACCTCCCTAGTACACTTGAAAATACGAATCTAAAATGGGAAAAAACTGATCAGCTTAACATCGGGATCGACGTTGCCCTCCTTGATAACAGGATCACGATCATGGCAGACCTATACAAAAAAACAACCCGCGATCTGTTGCTCTATGTCCCTCAGCCACTAAGTACCGGTTTTCCTACCGCATTGCAGAATGCAGGGAGTCTTGAAAACAAAGGTTATGAATTCCAGATTACTTCCAAAAATATCGTGCACCACGATTTTAAATGGAGTACCGATTTCAATATTTACGTCAATAAAGGTAAAGTACTTGATATCGTAGGTACCACGATCCATACTGGGGCTGTTAATCCTGCAGGTACCACTTATAATCTGGCTTTTGTTAAGGCCGGTTTACCCCTCGGATCTTTCTATGGAAAATTCGACCAGGGAGTTGACCCAGCTACAGGAAATATTAAATTCCTTCAGACAGCGGCAGGTACCGACAGTTTAGGGGTAATCGGCAACGCTAACCCAAAATTCTCTTATGGAATTACAAACTCATTTGAATATAAGAACTTTGTATTCGATATCTTTCTCCAGGGAGTGGAGGGTAACCAGATATTCAATGCTACCCGGATTCTAACCGAATCGATGAGGCTTGGGATGAATCAGTCAGCTAGTGTGGCAAACCGTTGGAGAAAACCTGGGGACATCACAAACGTTCCAGGAGCTTTTAAGAATGATGAAACCAACAGCTATCCGTCAACCAGATTCATAGAAAATGGTTCCTTCCTCAGAATCAAATCGATGACTCTGGGTTACAACTTTCCAAGAAGTGTCCTTGATAAACTTAAGCTTAGCAACTTAATGATCTATGTTACCGCTGAAAATCTGTTCACATTTACAAAATACTCAGGATTTGATCCCGATGTGAATGCCTTTGCAGCTTCGAATCAGGACAACACCAGTAAGAACACTGCCCCCGGAGTTGACTACGGCACCTATCCGCAATCCAAGGATTTTCTGTTCGGATTGAAAGTTACGTTCTAAAATATCAAATCTAAAAATTGGAAAAATGAAAAATAAACTCATATATCTTGCAGGCCTGTTCTTTATGATACTCATATTGAATTCCTGCAATAGTTTTCTTAATGATAAGCCGCAAACCAGTCTAACTACTGGTAATGCCTATAACTCAACCTCCGATGTTGAAAATGCACTAACGGGTTGTTATCAGGAATTTTATGGCGATTATTACCAGTTTGATAATATCATGCTAAGTGATAACCGCTCTGACAATGCCTATCCCGGAGGAAGTGGTGAAGAGACTTTTGTCGATGAAGATCTTTTTCAGGTGCCAACGACCAACAGTCATAATTATTACCAATGGTGGGGACAATTGTATCAGGGTATCTCCAGAACAAATATTTTACTCGAAAAATTGCCTCAGGTAAAAGATCCCAAGCTCGACGAGAACAACAGAAGGGCACAGGTAACCGGAGAAGCAAGTTTCCTAAGGGCATTTCACTACTATCAACTTGTTAAATTATATGGAGGGGTACCTCTTGAGTTACTTTCCAATACTGCAGATCCAGCAGTTACGAGAAAACCCAGATCAACAGAAAAAGCCGTTTATGATCAGATTGAAAAGGATCTGCAGGTTGCGGTTGCCAACCTTCCGGATAACTACGGAAGTGATCCTTCCGTTAATAAGGTAAGGGCCACCAAAGGGGCTGCCAATGCGCTTCTGGCTAAAATCTGGGCGCAAAGAAGCGACAGGGATTATGCAAAAGTTTTACAATATTGCAGCCTGGTTACCGATGGCAATCCCGAATATGCACTTTGGCCCGACTACAATCAGATCTTCGACGGAGCTCATTACCTGAATTCAGAATCAATTCTTGAAATACCATTTATAGAAGGAAGTTCTGTTGCCAACTGGGGTGTCGAAATGTTTTTGGCTCCTGAAGATGGCTGGCAGAAATATTGCGTGCCATCAAAAGACCTTGTTGCAGCCTATGACAACGAAGGAGACATAATACGGAAAAACACAAATATTATTTTCTACGATAACCTGGCCTGGCCTGATGAGAACTGGAATCCATGCGGCGATGCCGGAACAAAGGTCCCATTTAATTACAAACAGGAACATGCTGCAGGATGGGCAAGCGGTGATCATTTATACCTCCTTCGTCTTGCAGATATTATCCTGCTAAAGGCGGAGGCTCAGAATGAATTGGGTCATCCGGAACTTGCCGCCCCTTTGGTTAACCAAATCAGATCCAGAGTTTCGCTCCCCGCTATTTCCTCATCACTCTCAAAAGAGGCTATGCGCAAAGCAATCTTAAATGAGCGCAGACTGGAGCTTGCCTTTGAAGCCCAACGTTGGGATGACCTGGTACGAACAGGGGTGGCTGTTTCTGTCATGAACGACCTCAATGAATACAAATATACCTGTACAAATGGTACCGTGAGCGCTCCTGTTAAAGTCAATTATAGCAAATGCGACCAGCATCATCTGTTAATGCCAATACCCCAGTCAGAAATTGATGCAAATCCAAATCTGATCCAAAATCCAGGCTATTAATTCTTGTTCTTTAAATCTCCCTTCTGCACTAAAATGCGAGGGGAGATTTATTTTTCAAAACGAAGGAGAACCAAATTTTCGGATCCTGTCCGAAGCCCGCACCCAACTTATTCTGTAGTTCTAATCAGACAAATAAAATCCGAATATTAATCCGCCTAAAATGAGAACTCAGATTTGTCGTGTTGTAACCGTTAAACTGGCTGCAATAATTCTGCCGCTCCTTTTTATTTATAGCTGTAAAAGCAAACAAATATCCGATCCCGTGGTGATTTCCGGATCCCATGGAATTATTCCGCTCCCTAAAAAAATAGTTTTTACAGGCGAAAATATTCTGCTAAATCAGGAATTAACCTTCGTTTCGAATAGTAACTTTCCTGTTGCATCCGCGGCTGCTCATACAGTGGTTAAAAATGCGCTCACTTCCTTTACTGTTTCAGAAACTGTTCCGGTGACAGGAATTAGCTTTCAACTCATCAACGACAAAACAATTAAAGACGAAGCCTACCAGTTATCGGTCTCGAAAAGCGGAATTCTGATTAAGGCAGGCAATGAGGCCGGAGCTTTTTGGGCCATCGAATCGTTAAAACAATATGTGTGGAATACTACCCTGGGTGTAAAACAAAATTCCTTCACAATGGCGGGAATAACTATTTCAGACGAACCCAAATATAGCTACAGGGGTTTTCATCTGGACGTTGCACGCCACTTTTTCACCAAGGACTATATCCTGAAGATCATCGACTGGCTGGCGTATTATAAATTCAATAAATTTCAACTCCACCTAACTGATGATCAGGGATGGCGCATTGAAAGTAAAAAATTCCCCCTCCTGAACAGCATTGGATCCTGGCGGGTATTTGACAAATACGACTCTATTTGCATCGCAAAAGCAGCTTCAAACACTGATTTCAAGATTGATCCGCGCTTTATTCGCGTGAAAAACGGGGTTACCCAATATGGCGGATTCTATTCACAACAGGATATTGCAGAGATTATTAATTATGCAAAGTCTCACTTTATCGAGATTATTCCAGAGATCGATATGCCCGGACATCTCTCTGCTGCGATCAACGCCTATCCGCAACTCTCCTGCAATGGAACATCCGGGTGGAGCACCCAGTTCTCATATCCGCTTTGCCCCTGTAGTCCTGAAGCAAATGACCTTGCCTACCAGATCTGGGATGAGGTTGCCGCTCAGTTTCCATCGGCCTATGTCCATATTGGTGCCGACGAGGTTGACAAGAGTACCTGGCAAGCGGGTACTCTCTGTTCAGATTTTATGAGTAGTAATAACCTGCAAACCTTAAATGACATCCAAAGTTTTTTTGTCCAAAATCTCCAGAATCACCTTCAGTCCAGCGGAAAAACGGTGATCGCCTGGGACGATGTTACGGATGGCAAAATAGACAACAATCTGAAAATAATGTACTGGCGCGATTGGATGAAGGATGCACCCGCCAAAGCAGCTGCAAACGGAAATCAAATTATTTTTTCGCGCTGGGATCTGTTCTACCTCAGCAGTCCCTATTCGGAAGAGAACCTTAGGAGCTTGCTTGCCTTCGACATTTCACAAAATTATTCCCCTCAGGTAGTTGCAAAAATAATCGGATTTCAGGGATGCATGTGGACCGAAGAAGTCCCCTCAGAAGCTGCCTTTGAAGCCCAGGTCTTCCCGCGTCTGCAGGCCCTGTCTGAAGTCAATTGGTCCTCCGTGATCGATTACTACTCCTTCACCACCCGCATGGCGCCACACCGAACCTTTTTAAAAGCAAATAATGTCAATCTGAAACACTAAAGACTAAACAATCGCTCCTTTTTGACCCAAAATATTTGTTTATTTTATCCGACTGCCACGTCAAAGAGCCAGGAAAACTGGCAAATCAGCACATAAATAAATTTGCACATTAGCATGTTTGCACATTATATTAAACATTCCCTATCTTTGAACCATACAAAAAATCTCTCCAAATGCTTAAAGGAATATCCCCTCTGATCAGTCCCGACCTGCTCAGCGTGTTGGCAAGAATGGGTCATGGTGATGAAATCATTCTTGCTGATGCCCATTTCCCGGGCGAGACATTTAATAAGAATGTACTCCGCGCCGACGGTTTGAAGATTGCGGACCTTCTCGCTGCAATCCTCCCCCTTTTCGAACTCGATGCCTATGTTCCCCACCCTCTGGCCATGATGGCTGCCGTACCGGGAGACAACCTCGATCCATTGGTTGAGCAAGGCTATTTAAAAAGTATTCATCAAACGAACCCCACTGTCGCCTCGATTGAGCGGGTTGAACGGTTCTCGTTTTACGAACGGGCAAAAAATGCGTTCGCCGTTGTGATGACCGGTGAAACTGCCAAATATGGAAATATAATCCTCAAAAAAGGGGTAACTCCAATTCCATAATTACAATTTAGTGTTAACCGAAAATGACATGGATTTTCACAAAAATTAAAATATAATCAAGGACTTTGAATAAATTGACGATTTATTAAAATACAGATTATGAAGACTATAATAATTGCTGCATTTTTTCTTCTTGCCCTTATCCAGATATCAACTGCTAAAAGCCGTGATTTCTATCAGATCCAGGTTTACCATCTCAATGGAAAAACACAGGAGCAAATTCTTGAAAACTTCCTGAAAACCGCCTATTTACCAGCCTTACACCGGGCCGGAATAAAAACTGTAGGTGTATTTAAACCCATTACCTCGGATACAACATCCGGAAAACAAATTATTGTATGGATTCCACTCTCTTCACTTGACAAACTGGACAAATTGCAGCAAACACTGGTAAAGGATCTGAATTATCAATCAACTGGAACCGATTTCTTAAAGGCTCCGTTTGATCAGGTTCCCTTTCAGCGCAAGGAAGTAATTTTATTAAAATCGTTTCCTGATGCCTCCGGATTCGTCGTCCCGAAATTCACTACTATTCCATCTCAAAGAATCTACGAATTAAGAAGTTATGAAGGGCCTACAGAACACCTCTTCGGGCAAAAAATAAAGATGTTTAATGAAGGGGGAGAGATCAAACTTTTCAAATCCCTTGATTTCAATGCCGTATTTTATGCTGAAGTAATTTCCGGCAGCTCCATGCCAAATCTGATGTACATGACTACCTTTTCGGATATGGCCTCCCACGATGCCCACTGGAAAGCATTTAGTAATCATCCCGACTGGAAAAAGCTCGCCGCAATCAATGAATATCAGCATACCGTCTCTAAAATTGTAAAAATATTGCTTTTCCCGACCGATTACTCCGATTTTTGACACGCTAAACCAAAAATTGGTTAAATTCAACTAACGAACTTTTATTGCGCAAAAAAATGCTATCTATATGTGATTCTGACAGTTAAAAAACTCTGCTAATCTTTTCCAGATTTTACGGGAGTCATTTACCAGGATTGAGAATACTAGTTAAAAAAAAAGAAATCCTCTGAAATAAATCTGTTTATCCGTGATATTCAGTTGATATTCACATATTTTACAGTCCCGGATTGTTTTCATTTTCAAGCATCAGGATGAGGCAGGTAAAGAAATAGTTTGAACTTAGGATTTGATTTTCTTTACTTTGCAAAAATTTTAGAAGCACCTTAATCATTCTTCAAAAAGATATGGAAGAGAATCTGGTAATCGTCGAGTCCCCCGCCAAGGCTAAAACAATTGAGAAAATTCTGGGAAAGGATTTTCTGGTAAAATCAAGCTTTGGTCATATCCGTGATCTGGAGAAAAAAGATTTTGGTGTTGATATTAATAATAATTACCAGCCCAATTACATCATCTCGGAAGACAAGAAGAAGGTGGTGAGCGAACTCAAAAAATTTGCAAAATCAGCCGTTAAGGTATGGATCGCATCGGACGAGGACCGTGAGGGGGAAGCCATTGCCTGGCATTTAATGGAGGTTTTAAATCTTGATCCTGAAAAGACAAACCGGATAGTTTTTCATGAGATTACCAAGGAAGCGATTCTTAATGCGATCGAAAATCCACGGCGTCTGAATAAGGATCTCGTGGATGCACAGCAGGCCAGACGTGTCCTTGATCGGCTTGTGGGATTTGAGATCTCACCTGTTCTCTGGAAGAAGGTAAAGCCTTCGCTCTCTGCCGGAAGGGTTCAATCAGTTGCCGTGAGACTTATCGTTGACCGGGAGCGGGAGATCACGAATTTTCAGAGTACCCCCTTTTTCAGGGTAAATGCCCTTTTCCTTGTACCGGAAAAAAATGGCAAGATCACACAACTTAAGGCCGAACTGAACAACAGGTTCGATTCGGCTGAAGGTGCCAGAGCGTTTCTTGAAAAATGCCTCGGAGCCACATTCACAGTTGCCGATGTGGTGACCCGGCCGGCCAAAAAATCACCTGCTGCACCATTTACAACTTCTACACTACAACAGGAGGCAAGCCGGAAACTCGGATTTCCTGTTGGCTTAACCATGTCGGTGGCCCAAAAACTTTATGAATCGGGATTCATTACCTACATGCGTACCGACTCAACCAACCTTTCTGATCTGGCTTTAAACGCTGCAAAAAAGAAAATCATATCCTCATACGGCGAAAAGTATGTAAAAATCCGCCACTATAAAACTAAGGTAAAAGGGGCACAGGAGGCACACGAAGCAATACGGCCAACCTATTTCGATCAGGAAGAGGTTACCGGGACATCCCAGGAACAACGTTTGTATAGTTTAATCTATAAACGGACACTCGCTTCTCAAATGGCTGACGCTGAGATCGAGCGAACTACCGTAAATATTAATGTCTCAAAAGCCACTGAACTTTTTGTTGCTGCCGGTGAAGTGCTTCGCTTTGACGGATTCCTTGGTGTTTACATGGAATCATCGGATGACGAAAACCTTTCTGAAGAGGAAAAAGGGATGCTTCCTGCACTTAGTGTCGACCAGAAACTGGAACCCGAACAAATTCAGGCGCTTGAACGCTTCTCTCAAAAGGCGGCACGATATACTGAGGCGAGCCTCGTACGTAAGCTTGAGGAGCTGGGGATCGGTCGTCCGTCGACTTACGCACCTACAATAACAACGATTCAACAACGCGAATATGTGATAAAGGAGGATCGGGAAGGTACTGAGAGATCCTTTATAACGATTACACTCACCGAAAATACAATTCAGGAGGAGCGTAAAACAGAAATCACGGGAACCGAAAAATCGAAACTTTTCCCAACCGACATCGGTCTTGTGGTCAACGATTTCCTGGTTAAATACTTCGAGCCCATTGTAGATTTTAATTTCACCGCCTCTGTTGAAAAGCAATTTGATGAAATCGCCGACGGGCAGCTGGTTTGGAACGAAATGATTGACAGCTTTTACCGCCCTTTTCACCTGAAAATCGAAGATGCCCTGAATAATTCGGAGCGGGCAAGAGGCGAGCGGATCCTGGGTATCGATCCTGTAACCCAAAAACAGGTCTCTGCCAAAATCGGAAGATTTGGACCCTTTGTCCAGATCGGCGAAGTGGTTGAAGGGAGCGAGGAAAAACCTCAGTTTGCCTCACTGCAAAAAGGACAGAGCATCGAGACAATTACAATGGAGGAGGCGATGAAACTATTCGAACTCCCTCGTGACCTTGGAGAATTTGAAAATAAAAAAGTGATTGTAGGCATCGGAAGGTTTGGTCCTTACGTCCGGCATGATGGGGTCTTTGTCTCCTTGAAAAAGGATGTTGATGATCCAATGACCGTAACAATTGAACGGGCAACTGAACTAATTGAAGAGAAAAGGGAAAATGCGATAAAATCGGTACTGAAAACTTTTGGAGAGGCTCAGGAGATCCGTATTCTCGAAGGCAGATGGGGACCCTATATCTCCTACAAGAAGGGAAACTACAAAATCAAAAAAGGGACAGACATCAACCTCCTTACAGCGGCTGAGTGTATGCTTATAATCGAGGCAGAGGGAAGCAAGCCCAAGACGACCAAACGGCGTTCGAAATAAAAAAGACCATATCAAATAATCCTGAACGATGCTCAACGACCTTCTAATACCGGCAAAGGATTTAGCTGTAGTCAGAACATTCAACGGCCCTCCCGGCCAGTTGGGACATTATCTGAAAACCAGGGTATGGGATATGGATGACCTTCCTGGTGTTGCAATCCTAGGTATTCCCGAAGGAAGAGGATCTTTCTGCCCCGATGTCGCGACGGCTCCTGACACCATCAGGGGTCAACTCTATTCCCTTGCTGCGTTTCCGTCCGAAATGAATATTGTGGACCTGGGAAATATTAAGACCGGCAATGAATTAAAGGACACTTATGCGGCGGTTAAAATTGTTGCAGAAGAGCTCTCCGAACTCAATATCCGCCTTCTCATCCTTGGAGGGAGTCAGGAATTTACAATCCCCCTGATCCTCGGATGTCGCAAACAGGAATTTGACCTGATCGTTGTAGACGACCGGATCGATAATTCCGAAAGTAACCAGGCCGATGAATTTTTCATCAATAACTTACCCGATGGCACATCGGTGACATTGCTGGCGGGGCAATCCTATTTCATTGGTGAGCAGATGCACGATTTGGTTACAGATGATGCAGGAGCTCAGATCCTCACCCTGGGTGAAATCAGGGCAAATTTCAAAGAACTGGAACCGCTGCTCCGCAAAGCGGATCTGATTAGTTTCGATTATGGCTCCATGAAAGCGGCTGACTCACCCGGACAATACCGGCTGTCGCCTAATGGATTGACAGGAGAAGAGGGATGTCAGATCGCATGGTATTGCGGAATCTCGACAAAACCGGCCTGGTTTGCCCTTTTCGGCTATACCCCAATGGCAGATCTCACTTCGCTTGGAGCCATGATGGCTGCACAGATTAGTTGGTATTACCTTAACGGAATTTCAAAAAGACTGGATGAAGAACCTGTTGATGAGGCAACAAATTTCGAACATTACCACGTTACAGTGGACGGACTGGAAGATCCCATCTCATTTCTGAGACATCCAATCTCCCAAAGATGGTGGATGGAAGTTCCTTCTGAAGACTGCACGTTATTCCCTTTCAGGATTCCATGTTCCAGAAAAGATTACCTCAAGGCATGTAAAAATGAGATCCCTGAAAAATGGTGGAAATATTTCAATAAAATATAAAAAGTAAAGTTCTATCTTTGTTAAGAAATAGAAAATCGATCTTAATAAGACTAATCAAAAAGTTACCTGTTGCCAATGAAAGATAATATCCCAGATATCACTTATCGTAAAAGGCAACTATTGATTAGGCTATTCTTGTTTTGGATATTCGCAAATATTAGTATTTTTGTCGCCAAAGGTCAGCAAGATCCGCAGTTCAGTCAAAACCAGTACAATCAATTGACTGTTAATCCGGGCTTTGCAGGATCTTCGGGTCTGATTAATGTGTCATTTTTAAATCGGTTTCAGTGGGTGGGATTTCCCGGAGCCCCGGTGACAACTGTTTTTAATGCAGATGCAATGCTCCATTTAATCGGGAAAAATGACGGAGTAGGATTTTCGATCATAAATGATGTGATCGGATTTGAGAAAAATGTTTCAATAGGACTTAATTACTCCTGGAGAAAAGATGTTGGAGATGGTAAATTAGGTACGGGAATTTCCCTTGGATTGATGAATAAGAATATCAATCTCGATTTGACCGGAATCGATGGAGGAGATGTAATTAATCAATCGGATCCTTCACTGCCCAAGGGAAAGTCGGCAGGAATAATGGCTGATATCGGTCTTGGATTATTTTACCAGACCGAAAATTACGAGCTTGCTATTTCGGGAAAACATCTGAACAGACCATCAATGTCTTTTGATCAGTCCGGGAAGTATACGTTATTGAGATCGTATTATATCAGTGGTAATTACACCTTTCAAATGGCTGATGAAAGGTTACAGGCTATACCCTCCGTATTTTACAAGACGGATGTAACATCCTGGCAGGCAGACATAAACATGACCCTTCACTATGACAAGAAATATTGGGGAGGTCTGGGGTATCGCATAGGTGATGCCATAATTGTTACTGCAGGAACTGAATTATGGAATGGGATTAAATTCGGTTATTCGTACGATGTCAGTATTTCTGCACTGTCAAGATATAACGGCGGATCGCACGAATTCTTTCTGGCCTATTCAGTATTATTATATAAAAAGCATACTCACAAGTACAAAAGTGTCAGATTTTTGTAACTTTGACCTAAAATATAGTTGAATACAACATATTAAACGAATTATGAAGCGATTATTTATCTTAGGTTGTATATCGTCGATCCTCTTGTTGTCTGGCTGTCATCGTGGTGGTAGCGGAGAATTAACAGGGGTTTTAAAACGCGGGAAATATTTTGAACCCTCACCCCTCGGTATGGTTTTAATTCCGGGGCAAAGCTTCAATATTGGAGCTGGTGATCAGGATGTTGCAAACTCAGCCGTTCCTACAAGAACTGTCGATTTATCCACGTTCTGGATGGATGATACCGAAATTACGAATAACGAATACAGGCAATTCGTCTACTGGGTTCGTGATTCGATGGCACGTCAGATCCTATCCGAACAATTTGAGGAATTTAAAATAACCCAGGACCGCAAAGGAAATGCGATTGATCCACCGATTCTCGATTGGAAAAGAAAACTTGACTGGCGCAATCCCGATTACAAGGATGCCCTGGAACCGATGTTTTACGCCGGTAGCGACCGGATAATGGGAAGAAAAGAACTCGATACCCGCAAATTAAACTACAGTTATTCGTGGGTTGATCTGCAACAGGCTGCCCGTTTACAGAATGCCTATAATTATAAGGAGCAAAGCTACAAAGGTGGATCGGTGAACGATCTGAATGGCAAAAATGTACCTATTGAGGGCCGTTCAAGTTTCATTATGAGCGATGGTGTGAATGTTTATCCCGATACACTGGTTTGGATCCGCGATTTTACCTATGCCTTTAACGATCCGTTAACCAATAAATACTTCTCCCACCCCGGATTTGATGATTATCCTGTTGTTGGAGTAACCTGGAAACAAGCCAAGGCATTTTGTATGTGGCGGACAAATTTCAAGAATTCTGCCCTTGCCGGGAAAGGTGATTTTGGGGTACAGGATTACCGTTTACCATCAGAAGCAGAATGGGAACTTGCCGCAAGGGGTGGATTAAGCAATTCAATGTATCCCTGGGGTGGCTATTATACCCGTTCAAAAAACGGATGTTTCATGGCCAATTTTAAACCAATGCGCGGAAATTACAGCGACGACGGCGGAAAAACAACAGTCAAAGTTGCAACTTATGACCCGAACGGCTATGGACTCTATGATATGGCAGGGAATGTGGCCGAATGGACCATTACATCCTATGATGAATCATCGTATGAATTTATGCATGACCTGAATCCAAATTTCGAACAGAATGCACTCCCTAACGACCCACCCGCCATGAAACGTAAAGTTGTGCGTGGAGGTTCATGGAAAGATATAGCCTATTTCATTCAGGTTGGTACCCGTACTTTTGAGTATCAGGATACTGCCAAATCGTACCTCGGATTTCGATGCGTGCGTTCCTCCTTCGGGGATGAGTTTCAGTCAGGTAAAAAGTGAAAACAGAATTAACAAAAAAATAGTCGAATAATGGCGGTATTTGAGTTTACCCATTCCCGAAGGTGGAAATCTTCAATGAATTTCTTATATAGCATCGGAGCTTCAGTCGTACTTCTTGGAGCTTTATTCAAATTGCAGCATTGGCCCTACGCGAATATTATCCTTCCAATTGGGATGTTAACCGAGGTGGTAATCTTCTTCTTCTCTGCTTTTGAACCTTCCGTTGAAATCCCCGATTGGTCAAAAGTTTATCCGCAGTTAAGGGAAACTTACGCTACTGAGGAGGAAGAATTTGATTTTGCCATTGCACCTAAACCTGCAACATCGTTGGAGAACATTCTTGAGAAAGCTGAAATCTCACCGGAATTACTTGCCAAAGTAAAAAAAGGGTTGCAGGATCTCTCAAACACCGCCAGCGGAATCGCAGATATCTCGGTGGCAAGCCTGGCAACAGACGAATATGTGAAAAATATCACGGAAGCATCCGAATCCATGTCGGTATTTAAAGACATCAATTCAAGAGCATCTCATTCGATCGAAAAATCAACCAATGACCTGGTCTATTCCTATGATCAGTCTTCACAGATCTTAGGCAACTCCTCAAAAAATCTGGCCAACACATTCAATGAATCTTCAAAAAAGATAAACGATCAGCTCGCTGTAACCGGCGATAAACTGGCTCAGTCGTATAAAAGCTTCACTGAGAACATAAACAAGGATCTGCTTGCGCTAAATGATCATTCAAAAAATTACAGTACAGGCCTTTCACTGGTAAACTCAAGTCTGTCAGCCTTACATTCATCATACGAACTGCATCTTCAGAATGCCAAAAAATTATCGGCGTCCTCGGAGGCTGCATTTGAAGGTCATTCCAGGATGACAGAATTGGTCAACAGCGCAGTGGAAGAGGCTCAGAAATACCGGAAACAAACTGAACAATTAAATAAAAATCTGGAGGCACTTAACCATGTTTATGGTAATATGCTTGGAGCTATGAACGTAAAAGGTTAATTCGAAGATGGGAACTAAATACTGTCCGGAGGCACCCAGACAAAGGATGATCAGTTTGATGTATCTGGTCTTGACTGCCATGTTGGCGCTCAATGTTGATAAATCAGTATTGGATGCTTTCGCGATGGTCAATCAAAATTTCATGCAGACCATTGAGAGTTCGATTGCAAAAAACCAACGGGTCTATGATGAATTTAACAGTGCGGCAAAGGAAAATCCCAAAAAAGCGGGAGAACTAAATAAATCGGTGCTTAAAGTAAAATCAAGTTCTGATTCATTATACCATTACATTCACACGCTCAAAGAGCTGATTGTAAAGGCAGCTGACGGTCCCGAGGGAAACGTGGATAAAATCATTTCCCAGGATGACCTGAACTATTCTGCAGAATTAATGATTAATAAAAAAAATGGAATCGCACTGAAAAAGGCTATTGACAAATACCGCAAATCATTGATCGAGTTGGTTGACACCTCAAACACCGAATTAATCACATCAATCAACAAGAGTCTTGACACCTCAAATCCTCCTGCGAAGCAGGGGCAGACTCCCTCGTGGGAATCGAGCAAATTTGAGGGGTATCCCCTTATTGCTGTAATCACCCTGATGTCAAAAATTCAAAGCGATATCCGCAATGCAGAATCGGATGTGATAAACCACCTTTATGCTCAGATTGACGCAGCCTCCTTTAAGTTTAATAAACTTCAGGCTCAGGTAATTTCCTCATCCGATTACGTCCTCCAGGGAAACACATACGAGGCAAAGGTTTTCCTCTCTGCTGTAGATACAACTGCAAATCCTGTAATTATTGTTGGCGGATCAACGCTGCCTATGGTCAAGGGAGAAAACGCCGGCTTATATAAGGTATCAGCCGGGAAAGAGGGAAAAGTCGAATTCAGGGGTCAGATAAATTATAAGAATCCTTCAGGAATTATTGTCAACTACCCGTTTAAGCACGAATATGAGGTTGCAAAACCCTCAATGACAGTCTCACCTACAAAAATGAATGTCTTTTATGCCGGACTGGCTAACCCTGTATCCATATCGGTTCCCGGTATTTCTGCAACAAATATTAAAGTATCAATATCCAACGGCACCATTGAACCTGGTCCTGATGGCAATTACCTGGTAAGGCCTGATAAAGTTGGGGTAAAATCGGTAATTACAGTTAAAGCCCAAATTGATAACGCATTACGAGAAATTGGTTCTGCAGATTTTCGGGTCAAGAAAGTTCCTGACCCCGTTGCATCGGTGGCCAACAAGAACGACGGGGTAATCTCCCGCAATGAATTGGAGGCTCAGCTAGGGGTACTTGCCAAAATCCCGGAATTTGACTTTGAAATGAATTTTACAGTGACCTCATTTGTGGTATCAACTTCAAAAGCCGGTTTTATTGTTGACAAACCAACCAAGGGAAACCGTTTCTCCCAGGAACAGCGGGATCTGATGAAAGGACTAAATTCCGGTAGTCGGTTATACATTGAGAGCATCGTAGTTAAGGGAGATGACGGCACTACCCGCAATCTGCCTGCCATAAGCTTTAAAATTAATTAGAAATGAAAAAGTTATTTTTGATCTTTGTATTAGTTTTGATTGGAGCTACCTCAGAAAATCTGTTGAAAGCCCAGGTTAATTATAACGCCTACGTGAAAAAAACAACGGTAGACCGGAAACCTGCTCCTCTCCCAATGGTCAGAGAATCAGATGTTATCTGGTCAAAGACAGTGTGGCGAATCATCGATTTCCGCGAAAAAGCGAACCAACACTTCTATTATCCAACCAGCGAAATGCAGGGAAGGAATAATCTGTTTAATATCCTGTTAAAAGGAATTGAAGATAAACGGATTACGGCTTTTGATGCGCAGCTTACCGATAACGAATTCACCGAACCAATTAATTTCAACCAGGTTAAACAACAATTCGGCGATTCGATCAGACGAATTAAAGTTACCGATCTGAATACCGGTAATGATAAGGATTCAGTTGTATCCTCTGAAATTCCTGTCAAGGAGGTTAAGCAACTCGAAGTTAAAGAGGTATGGTATTTCGATAAACAAAAATCTACCCTTCAGGTGCGTATTTTAGGCCTTTGTCCGATCCGCGTATTTAAAAAGGATCCAAAGGACAGCACCTTTGTTCGTAAAAGACTTTTCTGGGTATTCTATCCCGAAATCAGACCAATCCTCGCCAAAAAAGAGGTACTCAATGATTTCAACTCCGCAAGAAGCTTAAGTTTTGACGATGTTTTCCTCACACGCCGGTTCGACGGATATATTGTCAAGGAAGAGAACGTCTATAATAACAGGTCCATTGAGGAGTATGCCACCGGGGAATATGCTTTCAAAGAATCTGAACGCATCAAAAATTCAATCTTTGATTACGAACAGGATCTATGGGAATACTAGATTAGCCGTTTTATAAAACAAAATTGGTTGAAAAATTGGCCGATATTTAGTGTAGAGACAAGGCATCCGCTTGTCTCTGCTTCATTTTTACCGATCATTACCTGAACCAAAAGTTATGCCACTATTATATTACCTCATAATAGTATTAGCCTTTACACTTACCGGAATGACCTTCCTTTATCGGAGGAGCATCAAAAAAAACAGAACTGTTTTTCTGGAACAACGGGAGACCATTGCCAGATTAAAAATGGAGAACTTCAGGGTTCGATTGTCCCCACATTTTTTCTTCAACGCCTTAAGTGCTCTCTCAGGCATTCCTGACAGCCCGCCAGCGCTAAATCAAAAAATAAAAACCCTCTTAATACTTCTGCGAAACGGTGTCGATAATATTGAAAAAACTGCTATTCCGCTGCAGGAAGAACTTACTCTTGTTAAAGGTTATCTCGAATTGCAACAGCTAAGAGTTCCTAAACCCTTTAATGTGACTTATGAAAGTGACTCCGGTATAGATATGATGCAACCTGTACCCGCCATGATTCTCCAGATCCCTGTTGAGAATGCTATAAAACATGGACTTATGCCGCTTGAAGGTGAAAAAAGCTTACGGATAAAACTTAACAATTACCAGAAAGGGTTAGAGCTTACGGTTGAAGATAACGGAATTGGATACCGAAAGTCTGTAAGCCGATCAATGGGATCCGGAACAGGAATAAAAACGCTGTTCCAAACTATTGAATTGATTAACCAGCAAAATGCTGAAAAAATTGAATTTTTGATCCAGGATAAGGAAGCTAACAACCCTTCAGAAGGTGGAACAATAATCACAATAAAGATCCCCAAACAATATTCCTACCCATTTTAAAAATAAAAATAAAAAAATTAATTTTTATTTTTAAAATGGGTAGGGTAAAACGAAGTTGACGCGGTAAATAGATAATTGCGGACAACAAGGATATTTAAATTGAAACCATTTATGAGTGGATCCGATAAAATTTTTGCCGCAATAATTGATGACGATGAGGAGTTCGTCTTCGCATTGAAAGAACATCTGGGGTTTTTCCCCGAAATACAGTTGCAGGGTTGTGCCTCAAAATACAATCATTCAAAGACGCTGCTGCTGAAAGAGGATCTCGATCTGGTGTTTATGGACATTGAGATGCCGGTTAAGTCGGGTTTCGACCTTCTGGATGAAGCACGTAAATCGAGAACTCAGATGTTTAGTGTCGTCTTTTATACGTCCTTTGACAAATATGTAATACAGGCTTTGCGAGAATCGGCTTTTGATTACATTCTCAAACCGGTGAAAACCGAAGATTTGAAAAATGTAATCGACAGGTTCAAACTGAAACGAAAAAGTGACCAGCCGGCAAATTTCATGCCGCTGTCTCAGGGGACGAATGAAATTATCTCTCTCCCCACTCCGATCGGATTGAGGTTTATGGATAAAAACAATATCATTCTGCTCCAGTGTATCAAAGAGCAGACCCAGGATAAACCAGGATGGAAAGCGCTCCTTACCGATATGAGTGAAGTAAAGCTCAGGGCTGGGACTACCGCTAAAGAGATTCTCGGATTAATGGGTAACCGGATTTTTATTCAGATTAATCAATCGGCAATACTGAACCTGAATTATCTGGGTTCAATCGAATTTAAAACACGGGAATGCCAGCTGATTCCACCTTTTAACGGAATAAGGCTCCAGGCATCCCGAACACATTTGCACGAATTAAGAAATAAATACGATACGTTATAAGCTATAATAAAGTCAGCCACTTCTTCACATTGTTTCAAGAAACAGGTTAAGTCAGGCTTTTCGGATTAAACATCGAAAAATAAAACATTTAGGAAGGATATTCGGATTTATTAACATTTTATTACATCACATACCTAAAATCAAAATAAATTTAGAATTAACAATTAAACATTAATTAAATAGTTTATTCACTTATACTTAACTTGATATGAATTACCTAAAATCAGCTGATCAGACAGCAAATTTTCCATAAAGCAAAAGCTCCAAAATAGTCCGATAAATTCAATTATTTACAGAATAATCCTTAATAACGACAATCTATCCTTCTATTTTACCAAATATCATAAATCAGAAAATCGAGGGTTTTTTAACCCTTACAATTATTTAATCTTTGTGCAAATTAAATTTATAGTGCTTCTTTTATTTCCATTTATTAATTAAAAAAAATCAAAAATGAAAAAACTATTGTTGAGCGTTTTTACGCTCGCCATCCTTATTACTTCCTGTAATAAGTACGCCAATGACTTCCAGGCGTTGAAAGATCAGATTGCTGCTCTTTCTCTAAAGGTTGACGGTGTAACAGCTTTGACAACTCAACTTGGTCTTGTAAAAGATCAGATCACTACCCTTCAGGGTGCCGTTGCAGCTTTGCCAACAGCAGCTTCTATTACAAGTCTTGCTAGCGCTTTAACAGCTCAAGGCAACACCATTACAGCTATCCAGAGCAAATTGAATGATTTGGCCTCTACAGGTGCAACTTCAGCTTCTGTTACAGCTTTGGCAGCACAGCTTACAAAAATTGCTTCGGATAAAGTTGCTGCTGATGCAGTTACCGCAGCAGCTTTGGCAGCTTTGCAAACCAAACTGGACGCAGCCGCTTCTAAAGCAGATGTTACAGCCACTCAGTCTGCAATCCTTACCGCTATTTTGAACAGCGCTTCAACTACCGACCTGGCTGTTACTGCTCAGATCGCTACTTTGAAAGCTGACATTTTACAAGGTATCAAGGATGGTTCAGCTGACGTAAACAGCAAAATCGCTGCTTTACAGGCTATCGTTGCTGACGCTAACGCTGCCAGCGCTGCCAAGTTGAATACCCTTATTACAAACTTAGGTAATCTTCAGACAACTACAGACGCTAACAACACAGCACTTCAATTGTCTATCACCGGTTTGAACATGGCTTTGGCTGCTGCTCAGAGAGATCTTACAATCTTACTGAATGCTTCTGCAATGTACAACGACAACGTAAACATCTCTACTGATTCTGACGTAGCTTTCTACTTAGCTAAATTGTATCAGATGGGTATCATCAACGGTAACTTAATCGTTAACACCGCTGCTATTACCAGTATTGCTGATTTAAATAAAATCTTAGGCGCTGTTGTTGCCGTTATCGGAACAAATGATGCAGTTCAGGTAATCACCTCAGGTAACCGTCGTAATGACCATACCGTTTGGACACTTACAACTATTGCAGGTTCAGGTCACTTTGTAAATATCGACAGCCAGGCCAGCGATATGCTTGCTGCTGGTTTGTTAACTTCAATCAGAGGTGACTATACCGTTACAGGTTCTGACATTTCTGATCCAAAGATCGACAACGTAGGTGGAACAGTTACTTATGACTATCCAGGTGCGTACGAATCAATTTCATTGAAAACTGTTGGCCAAGACTTAACATTGGTTGCTGCTTCAGGTAACATCAATTTCCCTAACGTAATCGTTGGTCATTTTGTTAGCGATGCTACTGGTCCTGCCGATGGAAACGTAATTTTCAGTGCAGTTGGAACAGACAAAATCAACTTCGGTCTTGCTACAACTCCTGTTATCAAGAACCTTACAGCAGCTAATGCTACTGGTATCGTACTTGGATATGAAGACATTCAGGGTTTGACTGTTGTTGCTCCTAAAGCGCTTACGATCGATTTCCCAGCCGCAGTTTCTTCTCACGGTGGTATTTGGATTACTACATGGGCTCCTACAGCTGTTAATCTTGCTAAATTGGCAACTTCTACAGGTGACGTTTCTATCGTTAATCAGAATGGTGCAGTTTATTACAACGGTACAGTTGATCTTACAGCTTTCAATTCTCCTGTTCATTTAACCATCACTGGTCCTCAGGTTATCACTTTACCTTCATTGGTTGATGCAACTCTTTCTGCTTCAAAAGCTTTGAATGTAACTTTAGCCGTTTTCGAATGGGCTAGCGTACCTTCTCTTCCTGCAGTTCAGGTTTTGACCTTAGGAAATGTTAAACACAATGTTAACATCGGAACCTATTCACTTACCTTGTTGGAAGCCTATATTACAGGTAACGACCCAGCTGATGGCAAATATGCAAGCATCGTTGGTGCAGCAGGTGTTTCTACAACTTTAAGCTCTGTTCTGACAACCTTGAAATTAAACGGTGTTTATGACGTTGTTTCTCTTTCAATGTTACCTAAATTGACAACCTTCACAACTGCAGGTGTTATCAACAGTTTAACTTTGGATCAGGCTGCCATCATCACTGGTGTTTCTTTCGATCATAAAGCGTTTGTTGGAAATCTTGGTACAGGTGGTCCTGGTTCTGATTTAACTTTGACAACCAACGCAAAATTAGCTGATGTTATGCCTACAGCTCTTGATTACCTTCATTCATTATATGTTGATGGTAACTCAAAATTAGCTTCTTTCGATTTCAGTTCATACAAGACTGTTCTTGCTTCTGCAGTTTCAGTTTCAATCGTAATCAACGCTCCAGCTACAATGGGTACTTATACTCATAGCATTGCTCCAACAGGTGCAAACAACCCAGGTATCCAGGCTAAGATTGTTTCTGCTGAGATTCAGACTATTCTTCCTTATGTTAAAGCAGCTTTAGCTAACGCTCACGTTAATGCAACTTCTGCTTCAATTAACATCGGAATCACAGGTGGTACAGATCTAGCTACTGCTATGAATGGTGACCAGACTCCATTCGGATTCGGTTATACAAACAATGTAGTTGGATTCTCTCCATTAGAAGGTTCTTCAGTTGCTGGTGTTCTAGCTGCTGGTGTATCTGCTGAACTTGCTCTTGTACAGTAATTACTGACAAATCACAGTATACTTTTTAAAAGCCCTCTCCGGAGGGCTTTTTTTTGTGCTATAATTAAGTGACCCGGTGAATGTTCAGACTTTGAACATTCACCGGGTCACTACCAATACAGGAAAACAAATTACGAAAACAGTGTCCGGATCATTTTCTCCACACGATCGATCTGGTGGATTTTAATTTCGAAACGGGAGAAGTCCACCCCTTTGATGTACTTCGAGAGATAGATCTCCTTAAAACCGAGTTTCTGAGCCTCTGCAATGCGTTGTTCGATGCGGTTAACAGGCCTGATCTCGCCAGTGAGACCAACTTCTCCGGCAAAGGCGATCTGCTTGTCTATGGCCACATCAAAATTGGAGGAGAGAATGGCAGCAATCACAGCCAGATCCATCGCCGGATCATCGACACGAAGGCCACCTGCGATATTAAGAAAAACATCTTTTGTCATTAATTTAAAACCGGCCCGTTTTTCGAGCACGGCGAGTAACATATTCATCCGGCGTAAATCGAATCCTGTGGCTGAACGTTGCGGATTGCCATAGGCGGCAGAACTAACCAGCGCCTGCACCTCGATTAGAAAGGGACGCATTCCCTCTATCGTGGCAGCTGTGGCGGTTCCGCTCAGACCGTCGTTATGCGACGATAGAAGCATCTCGGATGGATTAACAACCTCATGCAACCCATCCTGGCGCATTTCGAAAATCCCCAGTTCGGAGGTGGATCCAAAACGGTTCTTCAACGACCTGAGAATCCTGAATAGGTAGTTCCTGTCCCCCTCGAACTGTAAAACCGTATCGACAATATGCTCAAGTACCTTAGGCCCGGCAAGATTCCCCTCCTTGTTAATATGACCAATCAGGAGT
>CAIXCY010000266.1 GCA_903918045.1 uncultured Bacteroidia bacterium | reverse complement strand
TAATTCCGGCAGTCCTGTTATGAACCGCAAAGGGGAGCTCATTGGGACCGCCTTCGACGGCAACTGGGAATCAATGAGTAGTGACATTATCTTCGAGCCTTCGCTTCAGCGCTGCATCAATGTTGACATCCGTTACACCCTCTTTATTATGGATAAATTCGGTAGTGCAGGTTATTTACTCAATGAAATGAAGATTTCCAGGTAAACTATTAATCCCCTGATCCTGTGTGATCAATTGCAGGAACGGTATAAATTGTAAAGACACATGACACTGCGCCTCTGCATTTTATACCGTTTTATCGTTTTATTTACATGGATGCAGAAATTCATCAACTGCAGTGATGAACAGTGATGGCTGATCGACAAAGGTCATATGTCCACTCCTAGGGAAGATAACCAGTTTTGAGCCTGTAATTTTCTCATTCATCTCTCTGGCAAGTGAAGGATTGCACTGGTCATTGTCGCCAACAGTGATCAGGGTAGGAACCTTTAGAGCCGACAGCCGGTCTGTGTATTCAACGGAAGTGAGATTGCCGTCAACGACAAACTCACCGTGAGACCCCCACATCACCCGATAAAGGTCCCATGCCATAATCCCGTTGGCAATCGGGTCATAATTGGCATCAGGACGATTCTGATAGAGATAGGGAAAGTAACCTTCGCCCCAGGCGACATTCATATATTCGGTGGTATACCTGTTTTTCTCATAATCCTTCCCATGACCATACAAACCTTCTTTTTCCAGTTTATCAATTTTGCTGCGCAGTTCCGGTGACATCTTATCCTTCATTTTGGTAAAAACTTCATTTACTTTTTTAGTACTGTGGAACGTGCTGCATAGAATCAGGTGGGAAAGGTTTTCCTGGTATTTCAGTGCATACGCCTGGGCAAGTACGCCGCCATAAGAGTGTCCCAGGAGGGAGATCTTCCCAAGACCCAACACCTTTCGAACTGCTTCCAAATCCTCTGCCATGTTTTCAACCGTATAGTCCGAAACATTCTCAATCTTTTCGGAGCGCCCCGAACCTCTCTCATCAATGAAAATAAGTTGATTTTGCCGGGCTAATGGCACAAGATACGGCAGAAAATAGTCGTGTGATGCCCCGGGACCTCCATGAACAATTACAAGAGGGTCACCTTTCCCAAAGATTTTATAATAGATCATGACCCCATTTGCATCCACATAACCTTCCTTAATTTCGTACAAGGCAGTGGAGCTCTTTATGGAGCTCTTCTCTTCGGTTTTTTGGATACAACCGGCTAAAATCAGCACGGCTAAAATCACTAAAATGGCATTGTATCTCATGCGTTTAAATTGTTAAGTTATATAATTTGATCCGTACCAGTCTGATCAATAGAAAATTCAATAAAAAAACTTTCTGAGCCCTTCAAAATCTTTGCGAATAACCTCATAACCATGGGTATATAAATTCATCCGCTTTTTAAGGTTACGCTCAGTACGTCCGATGGAAAATTCAGGAGATGGAGCGATGATGAACACGCGTCCCTCCTTCTCCATGCGGTCACAGTAGTCAAGGGTTTTATTGTAATGTTCATTTCGCCCGATTAAAGTCCGTAGAAATTGCGGATACTTTCTAAACACAATACGATAGAGTAAATGATTGGTCCGTAAGGCTTTTCGGTAACCGCGCGGACGGGTAAGAATCACAACTACTTTCTCATGCCGGCTCAAGGCATACTCCACAGGAATGGAATCCGATACCCCTCCGTCAAAGTATAAATCGCCGCAGATAGTTACAGCCTTTGATAGGAGGGGGATGCTTGATGAAGCAACAAGCACGCTGTTTAATCCGATTTCAGCGATCTCACTCTTGCAAAACACCTTACTTTTCCCGGTTGACAGCGAGGTGGCTATCACATCAAATTGACTGGTATTTTTATAAAATGACGTTTCATCAAACGGAACCAGCCGGGTCGGTAGTTCATTAAATACAAACTCCATGTTGAAATAAGATCCCTTGGTTAGCAGGTGATTAAATCCCATGAATCGTTTATCAGAGGGATACTCCACATTAACTTTCAGATTTCGTCCCTTTTGTTTTGACACATAGGACGCACCAACGCAGGCGCCCGCAGAAACCCCGACCACTCTGTCAAAATTCAGACCCCTTTCAAGCAGGTATTCCATTACCCCGCTCGTAAAAGCACCCCGAAGACCACCACCCTCGAGCACAATACAAGAATTTTTCATATAAACACCTTTCGGCCAAAGATAATAATCTCTCCTTGGATGGGCCGAAATTAGGAGTATAATTAATAGCAGATTACCTTATCTTTACTCTGCAAATGTAAAACAAACGATATAGCCATGAAACCATTTACCAGAATCGCATCGGTTATATTTGGAATAATAGCCCTGCTTCATCTTTTGCGCTTTATCTACAGTATCGGTATTCTAATAGGTGATTTTAGGTTACCATTATGGATCAGCTTTGGCGGATTTATTGTTACAATGGTTCTGTCCATCGGATTGTGGAAGGAAGCAAACAAAAGACGGTAGAAATTTCGCCAAACCAAACTTGCTGGTTTTAACTATAGCTTATTTTTAAGTTTTTCAGGGGTATCTTTATCCTGAATTTACACAGGGAAAGGTATTTTTAAAACCGGAGAATTAGACCAAAACGGCACATATTTGGCTGCTCCCCCCTATTTTTGTAGTTTTACAGTTAAAATAAAAAACGATCGAAATGAAGTTTTTCCTAACTGTGGGGGCCATAAGCGGTGCCCTGGCTGTTCTCCTCGGAGCCTTTGGAGCTCATCTGCTTAAACAAATGATATCCCCCGAAATGCTTGAGGTCTTTAAGACAGGAATTCAATACCAGTTTTATCACACCTTTGCCCTGCTGGCAGTGGGTATCTTAATGTATATCAAACCTGCAAAAACCCTAAAATGGTGCGGGTACCTTTTCATCGGAGGAATCCTCATCTTTTCAGGGTTTCTTTATCTTCTGGCAATAACCGGAATTAAACCACTCGGGATGATCGTCCCCATCGGTGGGATAATGTTGGTTGCAGGGTGGATATGCCTTTTTGTTCATATTATAAATTGGTCACAAATCACTACTGATCGCCCCTTTTAGAGCGCTCTGCCATCTGTTTTTTGCGAAGTTCGCGGAGTTTGACAAATTGATCTTTCGTGAGAACACTTTTCAACTTCATATCGGTATCGGCCCTCAACTTCATTGCCTGATCCCGCATTTGATCGCGGTCAATTTCACCCCCAGCTTCGCGCAATTTTGCAAAGGCTTCAGACTGCTTTTTCTGGGATTCAGAAATAATTGGAGTAACCTGTGTCACCTGTTCTTTTGTCAAGCCTAACTCGGTAGTCAGATTATCAATCTCCTTTTGGAGTCTCGCCGCAGGGTCGCGCGGTCCCCTTTGATCCCGTTGTGCAAAACCAGAACCAGCTGCCAACATTGCCACCAGAACAAACAAGAATAATTTTTTCATATCCTAAAGTTTTAAAGTTTGAAGGTTAGACCTTACTCCCTTGAATTGGTTTAATGGGATCATTTTTAAATCACTTAGCTAAGATTTTCAAGGTTTCATTATTGGCTCGCGATAACAGGAATTAATTTTCAGAAGAAGTTTGCCCGAAAAAATGTGCAGGCACTGAGGGGGAGGATTAAAAATATACCTTTGCCGTAGTGGTCAGTATCTTCGTATTTATTGTATCTATTTATTTTTTAGTGTGTTATGGCTGGTATATATTTACACATTCCTTATTGCAGAAGTAAATGTCATTATTGTGACTTTTACGCAACCAGCAATATGTCCAGTATCGAAAAACTGGTCGAATCGGAGAAGCGGGAGTTGATCGCCCGCAAACAGTATATTGGCAATGAGATCGTTGAAACAATCTATTTTGGCGGAGGTACCCCTTCGGTGTTGTCTGCGTTCCAGGTAAAAGCACTGCTTGAGGTAATCAATGCTAATTTTATAGTAGCATTAGATTGTGAGATTACCCTCGAAGCAAATCCCGAAGATCTGGCAGAGCCTTATCTTACAGCGTTGCGTCTGGCAGGAATTAACCGAATGAGCATTGGAATTCAAAGCTTTAACAATGAAATGCTATCCTATCTGGGGCGTGGGCATGATAATTCCAAATTGGTGAATAAGATTAGAGCAGTTCAGAAAGCAGGAATTGGAAATATCTCTATCGACCTAATTTATGGCATTCCTGGTTTAAGCCTGGATAATTACTCAGACTCGCTTAAGGAAGCCATGAACCTTGGAATTCAGCATATCTCCGCATATTCGTTAATCATTGAGAAAAATACCTTTTTTTACAATTTATATAAAACAAACCGGCTTAAAGAAGCTCCCGATGATGATGTAGTTGCTCAGTTTAATATGACTATTGATACATTGGCCAGCTTTGGCTTTTCCCATTACGAAGTGAGCAGTTTTGCATTGGAAGGGTTTAAATCAAGGCATAATTCATCCTACTGGGAGGGAAAAAAATATCTGGGAGTGGGTCCCTCAGCTCACAGTTTTGATGGGATTTCAAGACAATGGAATGTCAGTAGTATAAAAAACTATATCCTTAATATCGAGGGTGATAAGAATTATTTTGAAATTGAGATTTTGTCAGAGGTTGATAGATATAATGAGTATCTTTTGGTGGGTTTAAGGACGGCGAAAGGGATCTCTAAGCATTATGTTTCAGAGCATTTTAACAGCAAGATAAACAGTTATTTTCTCAAGGAACTTTCCAAACTAAACAGTGAAGAATTTATTTCGGTAGTTGACGATCGTGTTAAACTCACCCGAAAAGGAATTTTTGTTTCTGATCTTATTATTAGAACTCTTTTTTTCAGTTAGTTAAAAATGAAAAATCCCCATCTTTTAAAGTATCGGATAGTTGCGCTTTTGATTTTATATTCTGTAGGTACATATGCCATGGATTCTCCAACTTTAACGTTGCGTAAAAACGACCAGATCATCAAGGTTTTAACTCAAGGTGAAATAGCACAAATAAAAGATGGAGTTGTCTCAGTAACCGTTGACAATCCGACAGATTCAAAAGTTCACACCTACGATGGAACTTCGCTGGCGGTATTGCTGGATCATGTTTTTGGAAACTCATGGAAAGGGTTTGATCTTGTTAAGTTTATAACCAGTGATGGCTATCAGCCGGTCATTCCGACCGATAAAATCATTGCCGGTTCAGGGGTGATTTCTACAGGTGAAAAAGGGCAAACTGGATTCCTTAAATTGCTTCGCAGCAATGAGGAGACTGTTGATCCCGGACCATTTTACCTCGTTTGGGAGAATATCAAAGATAAAGGGAACAACGAAGATCCCTGGCTAAGCTGGCCCTGGCAAATAACCGGTATTGAGTTAACGAGTTTATCCCGTGAGTTTCCCCATTCCGCTCCCCCGGCGCTTTCGGGCGAGGTCGCGAAAGCAGGATATCTTGCTTTCAGGCAACATTGCATCAAATGTCATTCGATCAACGGAGATGGTGGAGCTGTTGGTCCGGAATTGAACTATCCTGTCAATGTAACCGAATACTGGAAAGCCGAGTGGCTTGCACGGTTTATCGCAGATCCCCAACGTATCCGGGCCAACAGTAAGATGATCCCCTTTTACAGGGATATGAAAAATCGGGAAGCCGCAATATCAACTATTATTGAGTATTTAAAAGTGATGAAAGATAATAAGTTACATGATAAAAAATATAATCCGGCAGATCAGGAAAGTCGTTGATTTTAGCGAAAGCGAGGTTGCAGTTTTTAACAGATATGTAGAAACACATCAATTCAAAAAGAAGGAAATAATACTTCAGGAGACTCACATTTGCAAGAATTTGTACTACATCGAAAAAGGGTGCCTGAGGATGTACTTCATCAATAAAAAAGGGGCAGAGCAGATTACACAGTTCGCACTGGATGGATGGTGGATTTCAGACTATCAAAGTTTAATGAATCACACACCTTCCGAATATTATATTCAGGCTGTTGAGGAATCCATAGTAATATCAATTGACAATCAGAATCTTGACCTTTTACTCATTGAACTGCCACAGCTCGAAAAATATTTTAGAATTCTCATGCAAAAAGCCGTAGCCGGAGCACAACTAAGGTCTAAATTGTTGTATGAGATGTCAAAAGAGGAGTTTTACTTGCATTTCAGCACTTCGTTCCCCGATTTTATGATGCGGGTACCACAGTATATGATTGCTTCTTATCTCGGCCTTACCCCTGAATATCTGAGTGAATTGCGCAAGAAAAAATCATAAACTGAATTTCTTAATCCAGTTTAATTTTTAAGACCACCTTCCAGCGTAGATTTGTCGCATCAACTGAAATTTAAATGAAAATCTCATGAGCAAATTAAGTGAAAAGTTTTTTGAAGTTTTAAATCATGAAGGTGTTGTCTCAATCATGTCGTGGGGTGTGGAACCTCATCTGGTAAACACCTGGAATTCCTATCTGGTAGTCACCAAAGATGAGCGTATTTTAATTCCGGCCTACGGCTTTCGGAAAACCGAGAAAAATGTTGATGTCAACAACAAGGTTAAAATATCCCTTGGCAGTAAGGAAGTTTCGGGTTATAAAGATTATCCCGGAACCGGTTTTGTTGTTGATGGTACAGCTGCGTATATTGAATCTGGCGATGAATATGATATGATGAAAAGCAAATTTTCCTTCCTCACAAGGGTTCTTGAAATAACAGTGGATAAAGCAACGCAAATGTTATAGTCAGAATTTGTTAAGTCAACTACTACTCTTAAATTCCTGAACGGTATTCATTTGGAGTAAGACCGGTAACGTTTTTATCGGCAACAAAGATCTTATTCTTGACCCTATCAATGATCTTACCCTGAATAAAGTCTTTGGCCGATTTTCCTGTTTCTTTTTGAATAGAATTGATCTGTTGGCAGTTGTTGGTGGAAATGAAGTGACTAATCCATTTCTGGTTACTGAGGATTATGTACTGCAAACCGGCAGTTGGAAATTGAGGTCCCTTTCGTTTACCAGATTGCTCACACCCGCCGGGCATTAACAATTTAGAACCATTCAAGATGAAAAGTATTGAATCAATGCAATACCTTTGTTTGTAAAATATTCTTAAAAACATAAGGTGTATCAAATGAAAACTATCAATTTGATTTTGCTGTCGGTCTTGGTTTTCTCAAAGGTTTGTAATGCACAAATCAGCGAATGGCGTGAAGCAAACAGAACAGGTGTCTCATCCGAAACCGGACTGTTAAAGTCCTGGCCAGCTGAAGGGCCTGCTCTGTTATGGTCAAATCCGGATCTGACCAATGGAAATTCGTCAGTTTCATTTGGAGATAATAGTATCTATGTAACCGGAACCTCGGAAGGGAACGACATCCTTTATGCACTGGATATGAATGGAAAAAAACTCTGGCAAACTGTTATGGGACGGGCCTGGAATGAGTCGTATCCTGAGAGCCGCTCAACCCCTACTGTTGAAGGTAATAAAGTATATACTGCCAGCGGTTTTGGCGACCTTGCCTGTATTGATGGAGTTACCGGAAAAGCTATCTGGAATTACAAAGCCAGCGAATTGAATAAAGGAACCTATGGGAGATGGGGGATTGCCGAATCAATGATCATCGATGGAGATAAACTCTATTTCACACCCGGAGGCCCCGAAACAATGACAATCGCCTTAAAGAAAACATCGGGTGCGGTGGAGTGGAAATCATCAAGCCTGAACAATAAACCAGGCTATGTATCACCAATCCTGATCACCTATGCCGGCAAAAAGATCCTCGTAAATATATCGCAGGAAAATGTTTTTGCAGTCGATGTTTCCAATGGAGAAATCCTTTGGAAAATAGCGGTTGAGAAACCTGCAGGATTTAACTGGGATTTGATCCTGTGTGTAACACCGGTCTACAATGACGGGATGGTATATGTAACCGGAGGTTATAATGTAGGGGGCCTGATGATTAAGCTTGCCCCGGACGGGAAAAGTGCTGCCATCATCTGGACCGATAAAGTTCTGGATGTACACCATGGCGGGGTAGTTGTTGTAAATGGTTTTATCTATGGATCAAACTGGCTAAACAATGGAGACGGAAATTGGTGCTGCATCGATTGGAACACGGGAGTAAAGAAGTGGGAAGAACACTGGAATTGCAAAGGTTCGATTATCTCGGCCGAAGGGATGCTTTACATTTATGATGAAAAAAGGGGAAACGTAGGACTTCTGAAGGCTACACCTGAGAAATTCGATCTGGTCAGCAGTTTTAAGATCACCCAGGGAAATGCAGGACCATTCTGGGCACATCCGGTAATTCACAAAGGCGTCCTTTATATCCGGCATAATAATGCTTTAATGGCATACAATATCAAGGCAAAGTAATCCTCTTAAAATTAATAGGCAAAAGCGGCAGCCATGAATAATCCGACCATATTATCCAGGCACTGCTGGATTGGATTATTTGACAATAAACCACGTTAAATAGTTGTTATTCTGTGATATATCATTAAATCAAGAGAATGTGAAAAGGCCTTTATTTTTTATGCCACCAAAGTCTGGTTATTCCTTTATCCGGACCACCAGGCGAATTTAAGGCTCTCTTATACTCGGTTAATTCAGAAGTTCTGAACCTATCTTAATATTTTTCAAACCAGTCAAATTTTTCTTGAACGATATTTCCCTTTTCTCTCTCGATATAATTTAAAAAAGCCAGGGCTAAAGGGGAATGATTTTTCCCTTTCAACCAAATCAGATTCCAGACGGATATAATCGGCAAACCTTTAACCGGAATAATCTGTAATTCTCCACTTTGCAACTCATTCTTAATTCCAATCAATGGCATAATGGAGCAACCCAACCCGGCAATAACAGCCTGTTTCACGGCTTCATTTGAAGTAAGCTCCATTTTTTTTCTAACCGGCAAATTATTCTTCTCAATAAATTTCTCCATCGTTTTTCGTGTTCCGGAGCCTTGCTCTCTGTATATCAACGGTAAAGTTTCAAATATTTCTTTGTCGTAAATCTTCTTCCTGAATTTCTGTTTCGTATTACTAACCACATACAATTTGTTTTGTAAAAGTTCAATTTTTTCAACTTGAATATTTTCGGGCAAAACAGATACCAACGAGAAATCAACTTCATTTTTTTCCAGACTTTCCAACACCTTTAATTTATTGGTTACATCAAGCAGCAATTCAACCCCTTCATGTTGTTTTAAAAAATCACTTAAGAAATAAGGCATTACGTACTTGCCTGTCGACACAATCGAGAATTTTAAACGACCCGTTAGCAGCCCTTTATGGGCCAGTGTTTTATAGTTAATGGCATGAACCTGATTTAAGATATTCTCAGCTGCCTCAGCGATCTCTTTCCCAAATTCCGTAATAAATATCTTTCTTCCTACCACTTCCGTCAACGGAATATCAAACTGGTCCTGAAGGTTTTTCAATTGTATAGAAACCGCAGGTTGCGTTAAGTGCAATTCTTCCGATGCCTTAGTCACGCTTTGCGTCTGGCAGATTTTTAAGAATATCCGGAGTTGATTAAACGTGTAATTCATAAATTATATTTATGGTTGTCATTGCAAAGATAAATGAAAACTTATGAATTACACTTCCTATTTTTGCATCATAAGAATTTAAAACATGATGACAAAAGCAAAATTCACAGGAACAATTTTAAGTGTGGCAATACTTATTGCATCCTGCACACAAGGTCAAAAGCAATCGGGCAATACTGAATTAAGCAATGCCAGTGTCTCCAAAAAACATCCTATCATCATTACCCCCGATGATGCACTAACAGAACTTAAAAACGGGAACCAGCGATTTCTTGAAAACAAACAGATCAACATCAATTACAAGGAAGAGATCGAAGCAACGAAAGCTGACCAACGTCCTCACTCCTTAATTCTTTCATGCGTGGATTCACGAATACCTCCCGAAATAATTTTTGATCAGGGGATCGGAAATATTTTTGTTGTAAGAGTTGCCGGAAATATTGAAGACCCAAATATTTTAGGCAGTATGGAATTTGCGACAAAAATTAAGGGAACAAAACTGATTGTGGTGATGGGGCATACTAAATGTGGTGCCATTAAGGGTGTAATTGACAATGCGGAATTAGGAAACCTCACGCAATTACTGGCGCAAATCAAACCTGCCATTACCGGGGATAAATCAAATATGGAATTGATGCTCACTGAAACGGCAAAGAAAAATGTGGAGCTCACCATTGCAGATATTCTAAACCAAAGTCCTGTGATCAGTGAATTAATAAAAGATGGGAAGTTGAAAATTGCAGGTGCTATTTATGACGTCGCAACAGGCAAAGTAAGTTTTTTATAGAATAATCAATCCACGTTCAAAAATAAAAAGCTTCTGATTGCGATGTCTCAAATCCTAAAAAAATAGTTATGACTGATATGAATTCATCATTCTTTAACAAGAGAAAAATACTTGGAATTATTGGAGGCGGACAGCTTGGCAAGATGCTTTTACAATCTGCAAACACATGGAACATTTATACCCGGGTGCTGGCAGCTGATAAGGAAAATTCCCCGTTATTAAACTGCAATGAATTTCAATTTGGAAATCTGCAGGACTTTGATTCGGTTTACAATTTCGGAAAAGGGTGTGATGTAATCACCATTGAGATTGAGCATGTCAATATAGAGGCATTGCACAGGCTTAAAAAAGAAGGAGTTATTGTTCATCCCGACCCGAATGCCTTGCAAATAATAAAGGATAAAGGATTACAGAAACAGTTTCTCAAAGAGAATGGATTTCCTACACCCGATTTTATCTTGTTTACTAACGAATATGAGATATTAAAAGCAATAAAAGATGAGGTTCTGAGATTCCCCTTCGTTCAGAAAAGTCGCACCGACGGTTATGACGGCCGCGGAGTAAAAGTCATAGAATCAATCGGTGAGCTAAAATACCTGATGAACCTGGCTTCCGTGGTGGAGAGTAAGGTGAACATAAAAAATGAAATTTCAATTATTGCTTCCCGGAATACTCAGGGTGAAATTGCTTGCTATGACGCAGTAGAGATGAATTTTGTTAAGGGGGTAAATATGCTGGATTTGCTCTCTTATCCTGCCAATATAAAAAACTCCCTGGCGAATGAAGCCAAAGAGCTGGCATCATCCCTAATCGAAAAACTGGAAATCTGCGGACTTTTAGTCGTTGAATTTTTTGTTGATATGGATAACAACCTCTTGATCAATGAAGTTGCCCCGCGTCCACACAACAGTGGTCACCAAACCATTGAGAGCAGTGATACTTCGCAGTTTGAGCAGCATATGCGGGGGGTTCTGAATTTGCCGTTAGGCAGTACCGCACTAAAAATACCCTCTGTCATGATAAACCTATTAGGCGAGGAAGGGCATACAGGAGATGTCTGTTATGAAAATATCGAAAAATGTTTGGCACTCGAAGGGGTTCACATTCATATTTATGGAAAGAATCAAACAAAACCATTTCGGAAGATGGGGCATGTAACCGTTACTAATTCATCTTTACCGGAAGCAAAAAAAAGAGCACAATGGATAAAAAAAACACTGAAAGTAATAAGCCAGTCGTAAGTATAATTATGGGGAGCGAAAGCGACTGGTTAGTCATGAAGGCCGCATCTGATTTCCTGAACTCTCAGCAAATTGATCATGAGTGTAAGGTAGTTTCCGCACACCGCACTCCTGAATTAATGTTGGAGTTTTCAAAAGAGGCCAGCAACCGGGGCATCCGGGTTATCATTGCAGGAGCAGGAGGTGCCGCACATTTGCCGGGTATGGTGGCGAGTATCACCCCTCTCCCGGTAATCGGTGTTCCGATTAAATCGGGCAATTCAATTGATGGGTGGGATTCGATACTTTCCATTCTCCAAATGCCAAATGGAGTTCCGGTTGCAACGGTGGCTTTAAACGGAGCAAAAAACGCAGCTATTTTGGCTTTGCAAATTTTAGGAGCTTCAGATCCTGAACTCCAAAATAAAGTAGTCAGTTATAAAAATGCATTAAAAGAAGAGGTAATAAACCAACTATTAAAAATCATATAATCATGGACTTCCATATTTTAATTTCAAACTTAACCAATCCCACGTTACTTTTCTTTGTATTAGGGGTTTTTGCTGTTATTGTAAAAAGCGATTTAGAAATTCCTGCAGCCTCAAGTAAATTTATTTCGCTCTATTTACTTTTCTCAATTGGTTTTAAAGGGGGGCAGGAATTGGCTCACAGCGGTTTTCCCGCAGAAATTATCTACTCGCTTCTTTTCGGACTTGCCATTGCATCCCTCATTCCGCTTTACACATTTTTTATTTTGAAGCAAAAAATGAGCATTAGTGATGCAGGTGCGGTTGCTGCAGCTTATGGTTCGGTCAGTGCAGTAACATTTGTTGCAGCAGCCTCATTTCTTGAATCGCAAAAAATAATTTTTGGAGGACACATGGTGGCCGTAATGGCAATGATGGAATCACCAGCCATCATCATGGGAGTTATTTTGCTGATGAAATTTGATCCGCAGAACAGCAGCAAGGGAAAACTAACTGAAACCATAAAACATTCGTTCACCAATGGAAGCGTGTTAATGATTTTAGGAAGTTTACTGATTGGTTTGATTGCCGACACAAAGCAAGCCGAAGGAATAAAGCCATTCACTACCGATATTTTCAAGGGATTTTTGGCCATCTTTCTTTTGGAAATGGGAATGGTAACTGCCAGAAGATTTTCAGCATTCAAAAAATATGGCTGGTTTGCTACTGGATTTGCCATTGTAATCCCAATGATTAATGGTTGTATCGTGGCTGCCTTGAGCGGATTATTTATTCATGACATTGGAAACAGATTCATCTTTGCCATACTTGCAGCAAGCGCCTCCTACATTGCCGTGCCGGCCGCTATGCGTCTGGCAGCTCCCAAGGCCGATCCCGGGCTTTATATCCCCATGGCATTAGGAATTACATTCCCTTTCAACATAACCATCGGAATGCCTTTGTATTATTTAATTGTGCAAAATTTGTAAGCGGGTGCGTTTTCCTTCCCTCGCGGCTGAGGGAAGAGATACACCCTAAGTACAACAAATATAAACTGCTTTTATTCAGCTTTTTATTGATTTTTTTGCAAATAACTTTGCCAGGAAGAATCCGACAAGCGTAATTGCAATTGTGCCGAATACGACGGTCAGATCTTCATGAAACGGACTTCTGAAAGCAGGCAAATTACCTTCCGTAAAATACATGGGTGATAAACTCATCCAAAGAATAATCAATACTCCTACGATCACGCCAATAAATGCATCAATGTTGCGCGCACTCTTTGAGAGGTATCCGAGAAGAAATAATCCGAGCATTCCGCCGCTGAAGATCGAGGCGAGCATCCACCAGGCATCAAGGACACTCTTAACACCTACGAGTGATAAAGCAATAATCACACCCAATGAACCGACGATCATTGAAGAGCCATAAAGGACCCTCATTGACGATTTTTCATTTGCATTCTTATTGATGTATCTTTTGTAATAGTCCGATAAGATAATTGTGGCAGTGCCATTTATATTGGCTGAGACATTACTCATTCCGGCAGCAAATATGGAGGCGATTAGAAGTCCTTTGAGGCCATCGGGAAGCGCTGTTGCAATAAAAAAAGGAAAGATTTTATCGCCGACACCAGGCACCCTAAGTTCGGCAGGCAATAAGTCGGGTTGTGCAGTATAATAAGCAAAGAGCGCTGTTCCGATATAAAAAAGAATCATCGACAATGGAATATACAGGAAATACCCAAGGAATGCAGATGATTTTGCCTCCTTCTCAGTACTGGTTGTCATATAGCGCTGAACATTATTCTGATCGATACCGAAATTCTGGAGGTTCATAAAAAACCCATACATCAGAACAACCCAGAATGTTGAATCCTTCAGACTGGAACCAAAGCTTCCCAAGCTGAATTTATGGTTGGCAGCAGCTATTTCAAAAATCTGTCCCGGACCTCCGGGCATTGAGAATGTTAATAATAAGGCGGCAACCACTGCTCCAATGATAAGTATAATACCCTGAATCGCATCGGTCCAGATAACAGCCTGAATACCTCCAAGCATTGAATAAAGAGTTACTGTTATTCCGGTACAGATGATTATTAGTTCAATGTTCCATCCAAACAAGGCATTTAAGGGTAGTGCGAGCAATAACAGAATCGCTCCGGTGTGCATAACCTTTGTTAAAATATAGCATATCGATGCATAAATACTTGCCCAGGCACCAAAGCGGACTTCGAGGTAATGATAGGCCGAAATGCTTCCAAGTCCCCGGTAAAGAGGGACAAAAAAACGGATCGAAAAAACTGCGGCAACAGGAATGGAGAGACTAAATACAAAGGCATTCCAGTCCGACATATAGGCCTTGCCCGGGAGGCCCAGGAAACTTATGCTGCTCAAAAACGCAGCAAATAGCGAAAATCCCACTACCCAACCCGGTATTTTACCCCCTCCGGAAGTAAACTGTGATGAGGTCTTGTTTTTATGGAAGAAACTGGCGCCAAAAATTACACTTCCGACAGTCAGTACAATAAAGACAATCAGGTCCAGAACAGATAGTTTCATTTAGTCTCTTTTTAGAATACGGTTCGTATAGCTTCAGGATTTAGGACCTTCAGGATTGGGATAAAAATAGTATTTTATTTGAATCATCCTCCTAAAGATTAGGGGACCAAAAGTGAATGTTATATTCGACACCTCCAATTGCCCGATTATTTGCAGAAGTACCAATAACTGTTTTAAGCCTGCGAATATTAAGCCATAACCAAACACTTAAGATCAGTTTTACTCACCGGATTCAGCGTCCGGAATATCGTGATCTAAATCCCTTTATTAGCGCAAGTGATCCGAAAAATATTACAACAGGAAATCCGAATCTTCGTCCCGAGGTTGGAAACAAGCTAGAGCTAAGCTACAACAAAAATTTCGGGAATGGCACAAATATTAATTCAACACTCTTTTATCGTGGGAACATAGATGATATACAGTCATATACAAGGTATTATCCTACCTATCTAATCGGAGATTCGACTTATACCAATGTGGCGATAAGTACACGGCAGAATATTGGTCGGGAGGACAACTATGGGATAAATCTCTTTGCCTCAATTCCTGCGATGAAGAATTTAAATATCAGAACCAATATTTCGGGTTTTGAAAGAACTATTTTCACAGGCATCTCTTCGGTAGCTAACGTTCACGGTTTTAGTTATCGTATGACGATTAATGCTTCTTATCAACTAAGCAGCACCCTTATTTTAGAATTGTTTGGCAATTTTAATTCTAAGCGGATTAATGCACAGGGGTCTATGCCATCCTTTACAACCTATAATTTTGCTTTCCGAAAGCAACTGTTTAAGAATGCAAGTATTGCTGCAACCGCCACCAATTTTTTTAATAACTAGGTGAATCAGAGAACAAATCTTACCGGAGACAATTTCAAGTTAGTAAATGTACGTCAATTACCGTACCGTTCATTCAGAGTTAATTTCGTCATGAACTAATCTTACAAAAAATGGGAAAAGTATTTTTAACACTGATTATCATTGTTTTTATCAGCAACGCCTTTGCAATTACACCGCCTGAGAATGTAAGTAAAGCATTTTTAGCAAAGTTTAAAACAGCGACCAATGTTAAGTGGGGCAAAGAGGGGGCTAAAGAGTGGGAGGCAACATTTTCTTATGAAGGAGATAAGCTCTCCGCAAATTTCGCTGCAGATGGGAAATGGCTTGAAACAGAGCTACAGATCACCATTTCCGGATTACCAAAGCCTGTTAATAAAGCTATTAAGTCGCAATATCCCGGCTGGACCATCACTGAGGCAGACAAGACTGAAACGTTAAAACATGGTACCATTTACGAGGCAGACCTCAAAAAAGGAGGGGCCAAAAAAGAGGTTGCCTTTAAAGAAGATGGCACTGTAGTTGTAGAATAAATAATAAGTTATCCGATCTAAAATCATTCACTTTTGGTTTAATCCTGATTTAAACGCGGTATAAAATGGCATTCCCCTACCCTGGCGCAATGGGTCCTTTGAGAGACGGTTAATGCTTCTAGCTAAAAAAGTACCCAGATAAATCATAGGAATAAAGATTACAGCAAGAAAGACTATTCAATAAGTAACCATTCCAGAAATTGAAAATCCGATCGAGTCAACTTTTGAAGTAAATAAATCAAATTGGGCAAAAATCTCGCGTAATACCTCCTCGCTGATTCTCAATGTATTTAAAACCAAAGCTTTAGGTTGTCTGCTGATCGTAACACTTCCGGTAGAAATTCCGACCAAAAGACCCGTCAGAATAGTCGCTATCTTTCCAGGATTCATGTTGTAGTTCTCTTTGTCAATCTGGGACGCATTATCTTGAAATCTCAGTGGATTAAGATAATTATACTTGAGAGGCTAACGAATGCCCAAAGGGTAATTCCTAAAAGAAAAGGGTTCCAACCTGCCTTTTTTATCTCTCTGAACGAGATTGTTGATCCAATCAGGAAAATGGAAACGATAAGTACTTTTTGTCCAAGCCAGCTTAGGTGAATAAAGGTATTCTCCCAATCCGGAACGAAATGTCGGAGTAATATTGCAAGGACAAATAATCCGATGAACCATGGTATTTTAATCGATGCATTCCCTCTTTTATCTCCGAGTATATAGATTACCAGAGAAAGTGGGATAATCCATAAAGCACGTGTCAGCTTTATCATTGTTGCAATTTTAAGTGCAAGTGGACCATAAACCGAAGCGGCACCCACTACAGCACTGGTATCGTGTATGGCTATGGCAGCCCAATAGCCAAAGGTTTCCTGACTGAGATTTAATTTAGCTCCGATAAAAGGAAAAACCAGTAATGCTGCACCGTTTAGGAGAAACACAATTGCCAATGAAAATGAAATTTGATCCTTACTCGCAGTTGTTAGCGGGGAAATGGCTGCAATAGCACTTCCTCCGCAGATAGCAGTTCCACAACAGATAAGTAACCCAGTTTTACGCTCTACCTTAAAAATCCTGGCCAGTATCATTCCAACACTCATTGTAAGAGTCACAGATATTAAGGTAATCCAGAAACCTGTTTTTGAGGTTTGTATCACTTGTGAAAGATCCATCGAGAATCCAATTAACACGACAGCCAACTGAAGAAGATATTTCATCAATTTAGAGATGTTAATTTCTGAAGGTGTGTCGCCTTTTAAAAGGACAAAAACCACTCCGGCAAGAAGAGCCAGAGAGGTACTCATCAGAGGCGAAAAGCAAAGCAGGATTACAGTGTAGAAGAGAAAATTTGTAATTTGTTTCTTATTTAGATGCTTCATCGTATTGCTTTAAAATATAATGCAATACTACGACGTTGTCATAATCAAAGCAAATAGAAAAAAGTGATCAACTATAACCTGTTGTTATCCGATAAGATGAATCTGACGAATTGGTTGGGTACTTTTAGCTCAGGACCTGGAGGAAGCGCGATTCTGAAGAATCGCTTTATACTCAGATTAGTGATGAAAATCTGTTTTAGCGTTTTTAGAAGCAGTTCTTTTTTGATTGCCTGTTCGGAAACAAATGCAATTCCATCGAAGTTAACGAGAAAATTTTTAATCGCTTCGGTGCTTCCAAGATGAAGTAGAATGGGAAGTTTTTCAAATTTAATTCCTGAAGAAGTAAAAGCCTGCTCAATAACTTGCAATGTTCCCGAACCGTATTCCCGCATTACAAGAGGTATTTGAAGCAGATCCTGTACGTCCAGCACATTTTGGTGGGATAGAGGACTATTAACCCCCACAATTGCAACAATATTATCTTCAGCAAAATTGATATATTTAAGGTTGTTGTTTGATGAATTATTTTCCACAAGTGCTAAGTCGATGTCATTTTTCAAGAGTTTTTGCTCCATTTCGAAAGAGTTTCCATTGAAAAGATCAAGTTCAATATTGGGAAACCGTTTATGAAATATTGCCAACAGTGATGGGATGACATATTGAGCAATAGTGGAACTGGCACCAATTCTAAGGATTCCTTTGTGTTCGTCTTTTAGAGCTCCGAGAGCAAAATCGAGTTCCCCATAGAGTTGCACCACTTTTTTTAAGTGAAAATAGGAGATCTCACCGGCCAGTGTCAGATAAATCCGGTTTCCCTTCCGTTCAAAAAGTTGGATTCCGAGTGCCGATTCCATTTCTTTTATGTGCCGGGAAATGGCTGGCTGACTTATATAGAGTTTTTCGGCAGCTTTCGAAAAACTTAGGCTCTCAGCCACTGAAATAAAAACTTTATCTCTGAAGTCCATCCATTCATCAATTAAACACCAAAGATAGAGTTTTATATTTATGAGGGTTCTTTTGGATTTGAAGTACAATATTACTTTGTAAGTGCAAAAGGAAGTATACACTTCAAATAATTCTCTCCCTTTTGGAAAAGTACCTGAGTGGTATAGAAATCAATTTCGGGTTCTAATGATTTGATTCCAGGCTCCGAAACAATATCAGGTCAGACCTGGTAGCCGATAGTTTTCATTTTTTTATCCCGGTCAGGTTCATTTTTTGTTCAAGCGGTTTGATAATTCGTTTGATGCTTATCTCCACGATATCAACAGGCTAAATTTTCACTCCGGCGGTTTTGTTTTTGTATTCGATCGGTTTGCTTTTAGGTACGGTTAGTTTGCTTTTACAATCGGAGAGCTACATACGAACCTCTGCAGTGTGCAAATTCAGACCAGTTTTGGAAAGGGAAAGGTCATGAATGACATTATGTTGGATCGGGCAGACCTCCGAGAGATCGAATATCTATAGAAACGAATATTCAGAGGTCACATTTGACTCCACGGAGTCATACGTGAATTTTAACGTTCGTTATTCTATAGGCATACCAATCCTCCGTGCTTGCAAAACCTTCGCAGATTAGACTACAGATGACACTGCCTAAAAAGATCTTCACAGATTGTTAGATAATCGGTGGTTATCTGCCAGATCAGTGTCATCAGTGTTCAAATTTAGTTATCCTACAGCTGAGTTTTAATCAACGTATTCCAGATATATCGTCATCAATAAACCTACAAACTTTCCAGATTGGCCCTGCGCCGGTGCATAAAATTACCCCAACATTCCAAATGCAGCCCGGATTGTTGGGGTAATTTACAAGCTATTGAGCAACGGCAGGAGGAACAGGATTACTCTTTCCATTATTGGCAAAGAGCCGGCCAAGGTCATCAACAATGCTTTGGGTTCCGGGAGTGCCTATGGCAATATGCCGTCCTGGGTCTTTGCGAAAAGAAAAGATTGCTCGATTATGTTGAGAATTTTCTGCTGTACTATAACGACATTGAATAAATTGCTGCTAAAAACCACCAGTTTTTAGAGGTAAACAATGCGTTATTAACTTCACTCTCAGTTTGCACCATGATGAAGCTTGCACCGACGAAGGAAACAAAGGGAAATTGGGGGTACTCTGGCACATCCAGGGGAGCGGAAAGAGTTAAAACATGATTGTCTTTACCAGGAAAGTATTCCGGAAGAGCGGTCTATAGTAGCAAATATGATCTGATTTTTAACAATTTTCTAGTATCGCCCAAAACGGTAATCTTATAGAATCCGCATAATTTATTTTGAAAATTCAACCACAAAATAAAAAACACCTACAGATGATCTCTGTAAGTGTTTAATTTTCGGGGTGGGCCTAGCAGGACCACACATAATCTCTATTAAATTGATTATCAGTACATATATTTTTAGTAAATCAAAAATAAAGGCAAAAATCAATATAAAATGTTTTACACTTTTTTCAAGCTCGATTTGAAGCAAAATCAATTTCATTCTTATAAAACACATCCTCCGAAACTTTGTATCCGAAATTAAAAACTTTTCTCGGAAGTTCACTAATTAATGATCTTGCACAGCACAAAGCTTTCCCGACACAGCGCCACCCAACCTTTACCTTGATCAGCATGTTGCCATTCGTATTTAAATCTCATAATCCCGTTGGAGATTGCTGCATAGATTATTAACTTTGTGCAAAATACATTAAGTTATGACAACCGTAATTATCAACGATCGCACAGCCAAAGGGAAAAGCCTTCTACAGTTTTTGAAGAAATTTGAAGGTGAGAACTTTATTTATATTGCTCACGAACCAAATGATCAGACCAAAGAAGCAATTGAGGATGCACGTCAGGGAAGAGTTACATCACATACAAATTCAAAAGAGCTATTTGCTTCATTAAAAAGAAGGGCTGATGTATGAAATAAAAACCACCAATCGCTTCGATAAAGATGCGATAAGGTGTATCAATC
>CAIXCY010000265.1 GCA_903918045.1 uncultured Bacteroidia bacterium | reverse complement strand
TGGCGGCGTAGCCGCCATCCCTTCCCATCTCTCTTCTTGCCGCAGGCTCCCTGTCATTGGTAGGAGGTACAGCCTGCCCCGATAGCGCAGCGTATCGGGGACGAAGCAATCTTTACGATATTTAATTATTTCTATCACCTGAATAACAAGTAGTTGCGAGTGTTATTTTTTAAATTTAATTAATCCTATACGTTATGAGTGATCAAGTAAAGCAAAATTCAAGGTTCAATCTTCAAGGCTGGAGATTACTTCTGGTAATTGTAATTCTTTTTACAAATCCTGCAGGTGCATTTTCGCAATCAAAGGAGATGAATTACCCGTTGAAGAAAGAGGTAAAATGGTTTACTGATGCGAGGTTCGGAATGTTTATCCACTGGACTCCATTGGGGGCAATTGACCAGGAAATCGGATGGACATGGGGAAATCAGGTTCCAAAAGAGAAATACATGCAAATGTGTAAAGAATGGAATCCAGCCAGGTTTGATGCCAACGTATGGGTCCGTATCGCGAAGAATGCCGGAATGAAATACATTGTATTCGTTCCAAAACATCACGATGGCTTTTCTCTCTGGGATACCAAAGCTACCGATTTTAACATCATGAATACCCCCTATGGTAAGGATATCTGTAAACAGTTATCAGCAGCCTGCGAAAAGAATGGGATAATTTTTTGTACCTATTATTCAATCGCAGACCTTCATGAAAATGACTGGCCCCACATGTATGGTGTTGATGATACGAATATTCCAAAAGTAAAAGGTGGAATGGATACCTATTTTGAGTTCGTTAAAAAGCAATGCGCAGAGTTGGTTCAAAAATACCACACCAAAAATTTCTGGTTCGACGGTTTCTGGCACTCCGAATGGTACGACAGTCCAAGATACAGAAAAGAACTTTCTGATTATTTAAAAAGTATGGATGCCAACCTCATTATGTCTCGTTTGCAAATGCCGTTTAAGCCTGAAGGAGGAATGTGGGATGACGGATGGGATTTTGAGAAAAATGTTGGCGATTACCATAGCCGCGAAGACCACGGTGGAAAAGAATGGGAAAATTTATATTACAAGGGCCCCTGGGAATTTTGTTCGAGCGTGGCTTATCCGAATTACTCGTACAATTCAAAATTGAACTATAAAACCGGAAAGGAAATGATTCAAACCATGGTTAAGATAGCCGGAAGAAATGGAAATTACCTGCTGGATATGGCGCCAAGCCCTGACGGCACCATTGAAGAACCACAGAAAAAACTGTTTGCCGAAATTGGCAGTTGGACAAAAATTTATGGCGAAAGTGTTTATGGAACCGAAGGAGGTCCTTATCTTCCGATCAAAGGTGACTTTGTTAGTACCCGTAAAAACAATAAAATCTTCCTGCACCTTTTAAGCGGACAGACATCGATCGCCCTTCCGGCTTTTGAAAACAAGATTGTATCCGCAAAATTATTCGGCACTTCAACTAAGATTACATTCAAAAAAGAGAATAACAAATTCATTTTCTTTGTCCCTGTCAATTATAACAATGAAAATGATGTGATTATTGAATTAACAATAAAAGGAGCTACTGCTGATATGGCTTTAATAAAAACTTTGGTTGATTAAGGAATAGCAAAGATTTAAGTTCTAAACTTTCAGACATTATATTTTTCTTAATCCCTAACATAACAAATCCGGTAAATCTAAAAACGAATATACATGAGAAAATATTTGCTATTAGTTGGACTCATTGTGGTCCTGGAAAGTTCAACAATGAGGCTCAATGGGCAGATTCCCAATGGGCAGAGCCCCTTCGAACCGTATGCACCTGACGGTATTCCTTTCGTCGTTGCCGATTCTGTCTTTATGCCCGACATGAAGGGTAATCACCGGGCCGTTGTGAAGATTGATAAATCAGATTTGAATGCTGTCGTGGCTACCATTCCGTGGCGTCGCTCCGACCTTCGCCCGGAGACAAAAAAAGTGGTTGTTTATGGAGTTAAATCCGGAATGGAAGTGGTAAATGTGCATCTGCTGGAATTCTCATCTGAAAAAGGGAGAATTGCTTTTCAGCCACTGGCAGGTGAAACAGACTATTACATTTATTATCTTCCGTATAAATTCCGCAGACTTTGGGATGATGCGCGGTATGGCAAACCCTGGAATGACTATCTTCCTCCTGTTTATACTACTGACCCTCTTTGGGTAGCATCTGTTGAGAAAAATAAATTAATACTTCCGGAAGCAAAGATTGAACGCATCGAAAGCCGCTCTACGTTTGACGCCTTTACCCCGATGGGACTCATCGCCACAAAAGAGGAGATACAGCGTATTTTAGAAAAGCACAAAGATGATTTTCTGATTTATACCGAAGACCGGGTATTTCCGATCCGGTTGCCATCTATTATTCCTGCCCGCTGGGCAAAAAAAGTTCCGGCCTTATCCTTTGATGGGTATGCAGCCAGAAACGAATACTACACCTGGCAAATCGGAGTTTGGGCAGCTAAAACAGCTGTTACAAATGTCCGGGTAACATTTGGTGATTTCAAATCAGGGAGTACTATCATCAGCAAAGACTCTGTAACCTGTTTTAATCAGGGAGGGACAAACTGGGACGGTAATCCTGTCCGTTTTGCAGTGAATGTGCCTAAAGGAGATGTTCAGGCATTGTGGTGCGGCATACAAATCCCTCAAAATGTAAACCCCGGAGAATATACCGGAATAGCTACTCTGACCGCCGAGGGAGCACCTCCCCGCAAAATAAAAGTAACGATCCATGTAAATGATCAGGTTCTTGCGGATGAGGGAGATGGTGAGACCTGGCGTTACTCACGCCTGCGCTGGTTAAACTCTACCATTGGTCTGAATGATTCGCCAGTAAAGCCTTACAGCGAAATGAAGTTATCAGGAAACCGTATTGAGGCATCGGGCAAGACATTCATAATTAACAAAAACGGTTTGCCTGAAGCTGTCGAAATTAATCACCGCCAGGTATTTGCAAAACCTGTAAGCTTTGAGGTGCAAACCGCAACTGGAACAATTATATTTGCCGCAGATAACCTTAAAATAAAGCAGCCTTCAACCGGGAAAATAGTCTGGACTTCTTCCTCAGTACAACGTGGTTTGACATTTACCTGCGATGCCAGCATGGAATACGACGGTTGTATAACGTATAACATTCAGTTGTCGGCCACCGGCAAGGATATTGCGGTTATGGATGTTCGTCTGAATACCGATTATGCCCCCGAGTCGGCTGAGTATTTTATGGGAGCTGGTTTTGGCGGCGGCATACGTCCTGAAAATTACACCTGGGACTGGAAAGGACCTTACGACAGTTACTGGATAGGTGGTGATAAGTCGGGGTTGCATGTTGAGTTTCTTGGCGATGTTTACCATGGCCCGCTTATTGCCGATTACAAACCCGGAGCACCCAAAAACTGGTCAAACGGGGGAAAGGGAAGAATCACCGAAACAGGAAGCAAGGGTCAGCAAGCCATGGTGGTTGCTGCCACCGGCGCTTACGTCGTACAAAAACAGCCGGTTAACTACAGCTGGCAGCTGTTAATCACACCCGTCAGGCCAACAAATCCTACCAAACATTTTTCTGAACGTTATTATCATTCCGACCCGAAAGATTTCTCAAAAGCGGCAGAAGAGGGTGGTGCCAATATCGGGAATATTCATCACGCAGGGAAGCTCAATCCGTTTATAAATTATCCGTTTATCGTTCGCGATTCGCTGATTATGCACATTGAGGAGCAGCACAAAGCTAACCGGAAAGTAAAACTTTACTATACGGTTCGCGAACTGACCACCCATTGTGCTGAATCTTACGCCCTGATGAGCCTGAAGAACCAGATTTTTGAACCTGGCGTCGGTTACGGCTTACCCTGGGAATGCGAACACCTGATCGATAATTACAAAGCGGCCTGGTATACCGAGCTGCCTGGTCAGGTTTCGGATGCGGCGCTGGTACTGGTCGGTAACTCGCGCTGGATCAATTACTATCTGGAAGGGCTGCGCTGGATGCTCGAAAATTATAAGATTGATGGAATCTATATGGACGATGTCTCTTTCGACCGGCCTGTAATGAAGCGGATGCGCAGTATCATGGAGCAATATCGTCCAGGGGCTTTAATCGATTTACATTCCAATACAGGGTATTCTATTGGACCGGCCAATCAATATACCGGATTCTTCCCTTATGTTGACAGATTGTGGTTCGGTGAAAGTTTCCGTTACAATAAAATGACACCCGATGAGTGGTTTGTTACCGCCTCCGGTATCCCTTTCGGTCAGATGGCCGAGATGCTTCAGGATGGAGGCAATCGCTTTTTGGGGATGCTTTATGGTGAAACGGCACGCGATGCGTATGGAGAATTTTCACCACGACCGGTTTGGAATCTGTGGAAATCATTCGGCATTACCGATGCTAAAATGATCGGTTACTGGGACAAGGAATGTCCTGTGCAGACCAACCACCCGGACGTAAAGGCAACAGCCTATGTGAAAGCTAAACAAACGCTCATTTCTATCGGCAATTTTAATGAAAAGGATCAAAATATCCTGCTCACACTTGATTGGCAAGCTTTAGGTTTAAATCCTGCAACTGTTATCCTGGAAGCTCCTGGAATTAAAGATTTTCAGGAAGCCCGAACTTTTAACCTGAATGAATCTATTCCGGTAAAAGGTAAGCAAGGGTGGTTGTTGATTATGCATGAGAAGGAAACCAATTAAAAAAATGACAAACTATAAATACGGGGCACACCAGTTTCTGTGGATCGAGCACTGGAGCGATGACAGTCTGCATATCCTGGATGAAGCCCGTGCTCTTGGGGTGGATTGTTTTGAAATATCACTTGGAGATGATATCGCTTTTGATCCCATTCCTGTCCGGGAAAGGGCAAAGGAGCTTGGACTTGAACTGTCCGTTGGCCCTGGAAACATCTGGCCAATGGAATGTGATATATCTTATGAATCAGTCGAAAATCAACGTCTTGGTATGGCGAGGCATCGTTGGATCATCGAACAGGTGGCAGAAATTGGAGCAGTTGCTTACAACGGTGCAACCTATGGTCATCCCGGGCATATCCTGCGCCAGCCAAGGGAACATGCTGAGCTGGAACGGATAGCCCGGAACCTGTCTCAGTTGGCTGATTATGCCCAAAGTCTAAACGTAAAACTGGTCATTGAGCCGATGAGCCGGTTCCGGACCCATCTTATCCATTCGGCACAGGATGCCGTCGATTTGATCGCTTTGGTGAACCATCCAACCCTCTACATCAACCTCGACACGTACCACATGATTACCGAAGAGCGCGATTATGCAAAGGCCATAAAAACCTGTGGAGAGGCTTTATGGGGAATTCATGCCTGTGAAAGCGACCGGGGTGTGCCCGGAGGCGGACTTGTCCCGTGGGATGACGTGTTCCTGTCGTTAGCTGATGTTTGCCCGAACGCGCGAATTCTGATGGAAACGTACAATACAGGGAAGCAGGGTTTTGGCTATGGCCGTGGCATCTTCAAAGATGTTTGCCCCGATGCACCTGGTTTTGTAAAAAACGGGCTTGAGTTTCTAAAACAATGGGCTTAAGCGGTTCAGGGAAAAAGCACCTGGCAAGGGTAAGATCGAAAAAGAGTTATGAAATTTGAGGTTTATTCTTTGGATTCTGTGGCCAAATAATAAAGGGTTATCTTTATAAGCATAAAAATTAAGACAACAACCTCTTCAAAATTCCAAATGGGTCAATTCAATATTTTTATTGCATTTTTATCAAATAGTCAAAATTAAAACTCACACAGGTATGAAATTAAGATTTCTTCTTTTGATTTTTTTACCCGGTCTCTTTTTGGGTTGTAAACAAACTCCATTGATTGAATATCAGATTATTCCGGAGCTGCAATCAATTACTTATTCGTCCGGTCAGTTTTCCCTGGCAGAATCAGTAAAAATAGCCTTCTCAAAGGAGGTTGATAAGGAGGCGGTATTGCTGAAAGAATATTTATCTGAAGATTTTGGGATGAAGATTCAGACCGTGGAAAACCAAAAGGATGCAGATATACTGTTGCTTCTAAATCCTGAAGTAAAAATGGAGAAGGCTGGCGGGTACAAGCTGGAAGTTGGTAAATCGAAAATTTCTATTGTTTCAGACTCTGGTTCCGGAATCTTTAATGGAATACAATCTTTGCGTCAGATCATACAAAAAAGGGAAGGTGAATTTATCGTTCAGCAGGGTATTATATCCGATTTTCCATCTTTTTCGTGGCGCTCATTTATGCTTGACGAAGGACGTCATTTTAAAGGTAAACAAGTGGTAAAACAACTGCTCGACGAAATGGCTCTAATGAAGATGAACGTTTTTCAATGGCACTTAACGGAAGATCAGGGGTGGCGGATTGAGATCAGAAAGTACCCAAAACTGACAGAAATTGGTTCATACCGTGATTCGACAGAAATCAACCATTTTCATAGTAATGTATATGATGGTAAGCCGCATAGCGGTTTCTACACCCAGGCTGAGATCAAAGAGATTGTGGCCTATGCTTCCGACCGGCATATCCAGATCGTCCCTGAAATTGAAATGCCTGGCCATTCCAGCGCTGCGATTGCCGCCTATCCATGGCTGGGAACCACCGGCCGGCAAATAAAAGTCCCCTGTAAATTTGGCGTTCAGTACGACATTTATAATGTGACCGATCCCAGGGTAATCGCTTTCTTTAACGATGTAGTTGATGAAGTTATCTCTCTTTTCCCCTCCCCGGTAATCCATATTGGTGGTGACGAGGTGCGCTATGACCAGTGGAGTGCTTCTGTTCCCGTAAAATCGTTCATGTCTAAAAACGGTCTTAAGACCCCGGCCGAATTACAGGTGTTTTTCACCAACAATATCTCCGGGATGTTACAGGCCAAAAACAAACGAATGATGGGGTGGAATGATATCACCGGTGATAAATTGCACGAATATCAATCGGAAGCCGACACTAAGGATGTGAGACAGAAACTGGCCGAAGGGACAATTGTACAATTCTGGAAAGGCGATTCATCTTTAATTCTGAATACCGTCAAAAAAGGGTATGAAATTGTAAACTCATACCACGAGTACACCTATCTCGATTATGACTACAAATCTATTCCATTGTCAAAAGCCTATTCGTTCAATCCAATTCCCAGGGGACTTCCTAAGGAGATGGAGGCCAAAGTTTTGGGTCTGGGGTGCCAGATGTGGGGAGAATTTATTCCCACTAAAGAAAGTATGAATTTAATGGTCTATCCTCGTTTGGCTGCTTATGCCGAATGTGGCTGGACTTCTCGGGGAAAGAAGAATTATGCGCGCTTTCAGAAATCGCTGCCTTATTTCCTGAATCGGTGGAAGAGCAAAGGGATTAGATTTGGACCAATATCATAATTCGTATTTAGAATTGAAGATGGATCAGATTGAAGCGAAATAATTACTTATTAGCGCTATTAATTCAGCTTTTTTGATTGGTTTGGCCAAATAATCGGTGCATCCTGCTCTCATTGCCTTTTCCCTGTCACCTTTTAGAGCATAGGCTGTTTGCGCGATGATTACTACTCTTGGATTAAACTTTCGTATTTCCTGAACTGCTTCATATCCGTTCATTTCCGGCATCTGAATATCCATAAGCACCAGGTCAATGTCTGGATTGTTTCGGCAAGCTTTAATCGCCTCAACTCCTGATCCTGCCTTAATGATTTCTTTTGCAAATGACCGCACAATAATTTCAAGATAGAGTGCAGATTCCATGATGTCTTCTACGACTAAAATTTTTAGGTTTTTAACATGATTTTCAAGAATGATTGAAGAACCTGCTATTTCTTCACTATGCTTGTTATCCGGAATATCATTGTAAGGTAGTGTGAAAAAAAATTGGGATCCTTTCCCCTCCTGACTCTCCACCCATATTTTTCCACCCAGCATTTCAACATATGTGGCGGAAATTGTTAATCCCAATCCTGCTCCCTGATAGGCTCTCGAATTGGTTATGTCGGCCTGAATAAAACGCTCAAATATAGCTTTCTGTTTCCCTTTTGGAATGCCAATTCCGGTGTCTTTCACGAAAAATTGCAGTAGAGACGCAGCATGCTGTGTCTCTACATGCTGTGTCTCTACATGCTGCGTCTCTACGTGCTGCGTCTCAACCAATGTATATCCAAATTCAATGAAACCTTTGTTCGTGAATTTTATGGCGTTTTTGATTAGGTTAGTAAGAATGGCAAATACCTTTTCACGGTCGGTTTTAATCACTGATTCTTTTGACGGTAATCCGGTTTTAAATGAGAGACTTAATCCATTAGCTTCACACTCAGTTTTAAAAAAAGTATAAAGGTATTCCACTTGTTCGTTGATATTGGATTCCATCAGATTAATTTCCATCAGGCCTGACTCAATTTTGGAAATATCGACAATATCGTTGATAATATTGAGCATTCGGGCACCACTGGTTTCGATGATGCTTATGTATTCCTGGACCTCATCATTTCTTAGCCCTTCTGATTTTAATAGTTCTGCAAAACCCAGGATTCCGTTCATAGGAGTTCGGATTTCGTGGCTCATATTGGCCAGAAAGGCCGATTTCAAGCGATCGCTTTGTTCAGCGTGTTCCTTGGCGAGGGTTAATTCATGTTGAATCTGTTTGTGATTGGTGATGTCTGTGATTGCCATATAGAAGGATTGTTCACCTTCATAAATGATGAATTTACCTTGAACTTCTACATGGATCAGAGTTCCATCAAGCTTGAGATATTTCTTTTCCATCATAGGAACATTTTGTCCCTCGTTGGTTGCCATTTCCAAACGTTCCAGCAAGGCCTGATGAAAGTCGGGATGAATCCTGTCAAGAATAGGGTGCCCTACAAGCTCGTCAATCCCGATCGCACCGAACAATTTTGTTGCTGCAGGATTTGCATATACGATTATCCCCTTTCGGTGAATGATAATTGCCATAGGCGCCCATTCGACCAAAGTACGGTATCGTTTTTCACTCTCAATTAAAGCTTGATTTTTGGAATAGAGCTGCTTGTTTGCCTGAAATATTTCGAGCTGTAAGGCCAGTTCTTTGTTGGCTATGGTTAATTCCGTGGCCCTCTTCGCCTTCTCTACGTTTTGAAAGGCCAGTTCTTCATTGGCAATGGCTAATTCCGCGGCACGCTTCGCTTTCTCCTCATTTTGAAAGGCGAGTTCTTCATTGGCAATAGCTAATTCCGCAGCACGTAGTGCCTTTTCCTTATTTTGAAAGGCGAGTTCTTCATTGGCAATGACTAATTCAGCTGCCCGCTTCGCTTTCTCTTCATTTTGAAAGGCGAGTTCTTTGTTGGCAATAACTAATTCCGCAGCCCGCTTCGCCTTCTCTTTATTTTGATAGCTAAGTTCTTTGTTGGCAATGACTAATTCAGCAGCTCTCTTTGCCTTCTCTTTATTTTGAAACGCCAGTTCTTTGTTAGCTATTACTAATTCCTCTGCCCTTTTTTCCTTCTCCTCATTTTGAAAGGCCAGTTCTTTGTTGGCAAGGATTAATTCGGCGGCCCGTTTCTCTTTTTCTTTGTTCTGAAAGGTCAGTTCTTCGTTGGCAAGAGTGATCTCTTTTTCGCTGCGTTTTCGTTCTGTAATATCCACCATGGTGATAAAGCATTCATCTTTATCTAACTCCACTAAGCCTGAGATGTGGACTGTCACAGGGAGGCTTTGGGGAGTGGACAGACCTATGTCGCAACTTTCTTTCGAATTACTACTAAAAACCTGAATTAAAAACAGATTGAAAACCTGTTTAGACTCATCGGAAACATAAAAAGCGAAAGGATGGTTTTTTAATTGGGAACGGTCTCTGCCAAATAGCTGAGATCCTGCAATATTGAGCTGTTTAATCTTACCTTCTTTTGAAAGAATGAAATAGCCGGATGGGGCAAACTCGTATAATTCCTCGTATTTGGCAATAGCAAGGTCGGCTTGTTCTTTTGCCAGCTGGAGCTCGTCATTTTGCATTTCCAGTTCAATCTGATGCACCTTAAGCTCATGAACAAGCCTTAGTGCCTCATATTCAGTGCTTACTGATTCAAGTTTTGATTGCCTCTCCTTTGCAACAGCCTCAGCCTTCTGGCGAAGAGTCTGCTTATTACTCAATTTACCCCCCCCCTCTTGCTTATCATAACTATTGGTATATTAATGATTGTAAGTTTGTAAAGATAGTTATAACAAATATAATACAAAAAGACTTAATTTGGGCGAAAGGATTTTATTGTGTGACAATAAGATCAAAATTCAGATTCAGTGTTGTCAGGGGTGGGGTAGAGGCATTATCCAAAAGCCTATAATTCAGGATGTAACCTCCCTGTGCTAATTTGCCAAGGTTAATCGTGTCATTTTTCATTATGCACGGCCATTTCATCATACTGTTGAATTGTTTTACAACATGAATTGTATTTCCATTCTTAGTTATTCCAATCAGGGTATTATAGTTACAATCGTTGTAAATCACCAGCTTTATTTCGTCTCTGATTGCAGGAGCTGATGGAATTATCTTCATGTTGGATGTCACCGGATCAGTGATTAATTCCTGAATGACAGGCTTCTGACAGCCAATGAGAAATGCAAGGGCAAATCCCCATGCCAATATGACCTTTTTTATTTCGATATTATTTATCATTCTGTTCTCCGTTAAATTATTGACACAAAATACGGATTCTATTCCGATGCAAATTTAACGAACGATCGAATGAATTATCCGGAATTTACAGGTTTTTTCGGAATAAATGCGGACAAAGTAATTTTCTGTGTTCCCTTTTCTTTTCGAACACAGATGATACTGATTGAACAGATTTTCACTGATTGCTTTCTGATTGGTGGTTATCCTTTGCTTTCGTGTCCCTTTTTATGACCATCTTAAATCCCCCCTGGCCCCCCTTTTTGGAAAAGGGGGAGATCTGTCTGGCGATTCTCTCTTCCATTTTGAGCAATTTCGGTAATAAATTTTTAAGGTATTGACCTTTCGTTATTGGTATATTAAATAAGTGGGGAAGTTATCCCCCTTCCAAAAAAGGGGGATCAAGGGGGATTTTTAATCAGTATTTATTTGTAACATCAGTGTCATCCGTGTTCCTTTTTTAAGAACACGGATGACACTGATTGAACTGATTTTCACGGATTGACTTTCAGATCAGTGGTTATCTGTTTTGCACTATTGTTATCCTTGTGAATTATATCATTTATTCCAGGTTACTCATCCACTTTAATTACAAATCCACCTGTGGGCATTATCTTTAACTTAATCTTTCCCCCCTTTTTTACGTGCACAACCGATTTTATAAACGAACGATTCGTATTGCCATCGGTGTAGAGGTTGCCAGTTGCTGCTTTTGAAACAAATGGCATTGTGAAGGTGATCTCCTTTTCGGACTCTTCACCGTTAATTCCTGCGATATACCAGGTTGTACCAGACTTACGTGCCATCACCACATATTTCCCCGGAAAACCGTCAATAAAGCGGGTCTCATCCCAGGTGGTTGGTATTAAGCTCATATATTCCCGGATATAATCGGGCACAGT
>CAIXCY010000264.1 GCA_903918045.1 uncultured Bacteroidia bacterium | reverse complement strand
TGGTTCAATCAAAAACTGCAAACATTGGCTTCCGTCGGGTGCGGCTGGTGATGAATGAAGGAGCCTGGATTGAACCCGTTTTGTTTCCAAAAACCCGCAGTGTTCCGCCCATTCAGTTTGAAGCAAACGGACGAAAAATCTTTTGCAAAGGGACCAACTGGGTGAATCCTGAGATTTTTCCCGGTATTATTACCCGCGAAAGATACCGGCAATTGCTCACCCTGGCCAAAGAGGCAAACTTCAATATACTGAGAGTCTGGGGAGGTGGAATCGTCAATAAAGAATCTTTCTTTGAACTTTGCGACGAATTGGGGATCCTGGTATGGCAGGAATTTCCACTGGCATGCAATAATTATCCCGACGACACCCATTACCTTAAGATATTAAAGCAGGAGTCTGCCTCCATCATTAACCGGGTTAAAAAACATCCATCATTAGCCTTGTGGTGTGGCGGCAATGAGCTTTTTAATAATTGGAGTGGGATGACTGACCAGTCACTGGCATTGCGTTTACTAAACAGTCAATGTCTTGATCTTGATCCGTCAACACCCTTTATCCCAACCTCTCCTTTGATGGGAATGGGGCATGGTCACTACGTTTTCCGGGACTGGTCAACCAAAGAAGAGGTTTTTCAGGAGATGGCCAGGTCGAAATTTACGGCTTATACTGAATTTGGAATGCCCTCGCCAGCCTCAGTTGAAATATTGAAAACGATAATTCCCACCGGGGAATTATGGCCGCCGAAACCGGGTACTTCATGGGAAAGTCATCATGCTTACAATGCCTGGCAAGGAAGTACATGGCTTTGTCAGGATATCATTGAAGATTATTTTGGCAAATCAAACTCTTTGGAAGAGCTGGTTGCCAATGGACAGTTATTACAGGGCGAGGGATACAAATGTATCTATGAAGAGGCACGCCGGCAAAAGCCCTATTGTTCAATGGCAACCAATTGGTGTTATTGTGAACCGTGGCCTACTGCTGCCAATAACAGCATTGTGAGTTATCCGGATATTCCCAAACCAGCCTTCTATGCCGTTAAAAATTCGTGCAGGCCTGTATTGGCAAGTGCCCGGTTCCCCAAATTCAGCTGGAAAGAGGGTGAAGCTTTTCATGCTGAGATCTGGATGCTGAACGATTTCTACAAAAATCTCCCTAAGGGGAAAGTGACCATAAAGATGGCAGGTTCAGGTCCGGAAACAGAGCTCCTTAAATGGGAATATCAACCCTTGATAGCTAATATAAACGAGGCGGGGCCTACGGTTCGTTGCAATCTTCCGGCCTGGGAAACAGACCGTTTCAAAATCATCCTTGAAGTGGAGGGTCACCCCGAATACAATTCAGAATATACGCTTGTTTATCAGCATAATAGAGTCGAAATAAAGAAACAGTCAGACGTGTTAAATCAATAGAAAAGTTGAAACAATAATAAATTCAGAAACAAATGGGCAGGAATAATCTTTTACAAATATTCTTAATTGTATCACTTGCAATTACCGGTTTTGGATTTCAGAACCAAGAGGATGAAAGCTGGAAAGTAAGCTCTCCTAATAAGAATCTTACGATTAAGATTTCAAAAACAGTCGATCAATATCGGATAGCACGACTTGTTTACGCGGTTACTATTTTGAAAAATGGAGAGCCTTCTACTGTAATAGAACCTTCACCTCTAGGTCTTGAACGAAAAGATCAGCAATTCAGCGAAAATCTTTCAATTGTCTCTAAAGGTGATGAAAAGATCATCGATGAAAAATTCCAATTGATGATTGGTCGTCAGCAACAATGTGTAAATCGTGCCAGGGAGCTTGATCTGACCTTCAAAAACAAAAATGGTGCACTGATAAAATTGATAATCAGGGCTTATGACGATGGGGTTGCTTTTAAATATGTTTTCCCCGGTAAGTCTGACAGTTCGTTCACTGTCATCAGGGAACTGACAGGTTTTAAGATTCCCAAAAATGGCAGAGCCTGGATTGAGCGCTACGATGTTCCTTCGCAATATACTCCGGCATACGAGAAATTCTATGAAAACGGGATTCCCGTTGGTACCCCTTCACCTAACACTGAAGGGTGGGCTTTCCCTGCTCTGTTTAATGCCAACGGGAACTGGATACTCATATCGGAGGCAAATCTTTCACCGGGTTATTGCGGTGTTCGGTTAGAACAGAATGCTCCTGATGGATTGTATAAGATCAGATTTCCTGAGCCAAAAGATGCGAATGGTACCGGAGAAGTTGAACCAAAATCTTCACCCCCTTGGGAAATGCCCTGGAGGATGATCATCATTGGTCAAACGCCGGCTACCATTGTTGAATCTAACCTGGTTTACAGTCTTAGCGATTCCGCAATCCCGGGCGATTTTTCATGGGTTAAACCCGGACGATCTTCCTGGAGCTGGCTGACAGACAACGAAAGCCCCAAGAATTACAACACACTTAGAACTTTCATAGACCTGTCTGCAGAAATGAAATGGGAATATTCGCTGGTAGATGCCAACTGGGATTTAATGCAAGGGGGAACTATTGAGCAGTTGGTCAACTACGCAAATTCCAAGGGAGTAGGAATTTTAATGTGGTACAATTCCGGGGGCGCTCATAATTCGGTTTCCGAAAGACCTCGAGATATTATGTGCGATACTCAAAAACGGAGAGAGGAATTCAAAAAGTTGAAGCAATGGGGGGTTAAAGGGGTGAAAATTGATTTCTGGCACAGCGATAAACAGAATCTTATCGCACTTTATCACGATATCATGAAAGATGCTGCCACTTTTCACATCATGGTTAATTTTCACGGGTGCACGATCCCCAGAGGTTGGTCACGAACATACCCAAACCTGATTGCTATGGAATCTGTCAAGGGTGAAGAGTGTTACCTTTTCGATTCTCCCTATCCGGCAAAAGCCCCAATTCAGAACTCTATTCTACCCTTTACGCGAAATGTAATTGGTCCAATGGATTACACCCCAGTCGGATTAAGCAATGTAAAGTACCCTCATTTAACCTCCTTTGCCCATGAACTGGCTTTGTCGCTGATTTTTAATTCAGGAATTCTGCACTTTGCGGACAATGTTAAAACATACCTTTCACTACCTGAATATGTTAAGGAATTTTTGAAGAGTGTGCCGGTGACTTTTGATGAAACTCATTTTATTTCCGGGGAACCTGGTAAAATGATCATTCTTGCCAGCCGGAAAGGAGATACGTGGTATATTTCAGGGATTAACAGTGAGAATAAAGGCAAAGCGGTTTCATTCGGATTGCCATTTGTCAGAGACGGACTTTTTTCAATGAGTTTAATCACCGACGGGAGTGACAATAAAAGCTTTTTAAACCAAAAAAGCAGTTTTAAATCCGGAAATCAAATCAAAGTAAACATTTCCGGAAACGGGGGATTTGTGATAACGCTGAAACGCAAATAACCTTTTATTGACATTAATTTTAATCGGATGAACAAATTATTTTTAGCTCTCCTGTTGACAAATATTGTATTAACTTCATTTGCAAAAGATGTGGTTTGGAGAGCCCAGTGGATCATGCATCCAACACTTCAGCCGCAGGCGCATGCAGTGGTTTTATTTAGAAAAAATTTTGAACTGGCTTCCAGGCCACAAAAATTCGTCGTTCATGTTTCAGCAGATAATCATTACCGATTATTTGTAAATGGGAAATACATCTTACGTGGCCCGGCCCGTGGGGATATTTCCCATTGGTTTTATGAGACAGTAGATTTGGCCCAATATCTCCAAGCCGGAAAGAATACTCTTGCTGCCGAGGTTATTAATTGGGGACCTAAGCGCTCCTTTACCTATTTTTCTCAAATGACCTCTTTTATCCTCCAGGGAGAATCGAAAGACGAAAAGATCGTAAATACATCTGAAGGAAGTTGGAAGTGTATTGAAAACAAGGCCTATTCACCAAAGATTGTAGAATGGATGACCGACCGCAGTACCATCGATTTTGGTTTGTATGTTGGAAATCCTACCGACAGCATCAGAGCTGACAGATACCCCTGGGGCTGGCAGAATATAGATTACAACGATCAGCAATGGCTTCAGGCCAAATGGGGAGATGTCTCAGGTGGAAGAGACAAGCAATCAACTGGTGGAATTCTGTTTGGAGGAGGGAAACTTTTAGTCCCTCGTAAATCAGGCATTTTGAAGGAAAGCATAGTCCCTTTTACTACAATCCGCAGGGTGACCGGGATAGAGAAAAATGAGAATTTCATTCATGAAAAGGGATCAATCACAATACCGGCAAATTCAAAAGTAAGTATATTAATTGACCAATCTTATGAGACAATCGGTTACCCTGAAATGGTGGTGAGCGGGGGCAAAGATTCATGGATTCAGGCTATGTATGCAGAAAATATGATAGTTAAAAATCACGCTCCCAAAGGGAACAGAGACGAAATTGAAGGGAAAAAAGTTGTTGGAATAAAGGATGTCTTCGTACCGGATGGTGGTAAGAATCGCCTTTTTAAACCAACCTATCTTCGCCCGTTTCGTTATATACAGCTCGATATCCTTACCCATGATGATCCCCTGATCCTCGAAAAATATTATAATGTGGAGAGTGCAGCTCCCATAAATATGAATGCTCGGTTTGTTACGGATAATCCAACAATTGACTGGATGATGGAGGCAGGTTGGCGAACAATTAGTATCTGTGCTCAGGATATGTTGCTTTCTGACGCTGCCTACGAACAGATGCAGTACACCGGTGATTCGCGCGTTCACAACCTTTCATTATTAACTCTTTCGGGAGACGACCGTCTTACGCGTAATTCCCTGGTTCAATTTGATCAGTCAAGGATCCCTGAAGGGTTGACCTATGCATGTTATCCAAACCCTTTTCACCTGATTATACCCTCTTACTCGTTGATCTGGATTGATCAGATTCATGATTACATGATGTGGAAAGACGACAAGCCATTCATCGCAGGTTTTGATTTAGGTATTTACAGTGTATTGGACTGGTTTGATAAAAGAATGCAGCCCAATGGCTTACTTGGAAAATTAGATTGGTGGTGTGCACTGGCCTGGCCACGACATTACAGGAATGGAGAACCTCCTGAAATATCGGAAGGGAATAATACACTTTATTCCTTGCATTATGCATACACATTGCGTCATGCAGCCAACATCGAGGAATATCTGGGGAAACCAGAACAGGCACAAAAATATCGGAACGGGGCTGATCAGATCTGTAAGGCTGTGAATCAACTATGTAAAAATCAGGAAGGATTTTATACTGAATCACCCTCCAACAAACAGATAAGTCAGATCACCAACCTGCTTGCAATATTGGCAGAGGCTTCAGTTGGTGTTGATGCAAAGCAACTAATGCAAAAATTATTGGAACACCGCGATTGGTTTGGCCAGGTTGACCTGTTTTTACATTTATATTTATTCGAAGCTATGAATAAAACGGATTTGAGAGATCAAATGATGACTGAGATATCCGAATGGCAATTAATGAAAGATCGGGGAATGACTACATTCGCAGAGGTTCCTCTGGAATGGGGTGAAGAAAATCAACGCTCGGAATGCCACCCCTGGAGTAGTGCCCCAAATTATTTCTTCTTCAGGACAATCTGTGGAATTCAGCCACTCGCCCCAGGTCATAAAAAAGTGGAGATTGCCCCTGCATTCGGAGAACTACACCAAATCAATGCTATCTATCCGCATCATTTGGGTAATATTATCCTGAATTTAAAGCGGGAGGGTAAACACCTATCGGGAGATATTACAATTCCAAAAGAGATGGAAGCCACCTTTGTCTGGAATGGTCAAAGCATTTTTTTAATACAAGGGGCACAAACTACTTTATTCAGATTTTAATTTCCTCTAACTCCAATCACTGCAATTCTCATCACCCTGAGGACAAGGGAGATTGCATCCGTTAAAATGTCCGTGAATGCAATCGGTTTGAAAAGTATAAACTCAAAAAACCGATATTAAACCGTTGTTATATATTTTAGAAATTGCCTCCAACAACTTTTAAAACTGATCACTTTAAGTCGCACCAGTACTATTTAATTGACTATCCAGTGGATGTATTTAGTTGTTTTTCCCGTCGTATGGCATCGGATTTGGAGGGATGATCTTCCGAATATAAGATCTCCTACGGTTTATTTCTTGAACTCCAGCCTTTATTGTGACTGTCGTTATGGGCCATCAACCGATGTGTCAGTTCCGAAGAGAAACCAATGTAATTTTTTTGAAATCCGGAGAATATAAAACGTATGTGTAATACATTTTATGTGTGTGAAGTGGGTTGTACTGGATTCGAACCAGTGACCCCTACCCTGTCAAGGTAATGCTCTAAACCAACTGAGCTAACAACCCTTCAAAAACATCAAATAATTAACCAGTGACCCTAATCAGTCATCCGTCAGCCGACGGACCTTCAATGATATGCAAAAGTAGAATATTTTTCCAAAATAAAAGCGCTCCGCAGTAAAACGGAGCGCTTTTATTATTTTAATGCGAACTATTCACTCAGAAAGATATAGCGTGTTACCACAATTGCAAACAGAAGATACATCATCCAATGTACCTGTTTGGCTTTACCTGTTCCAACTTTTAGGAGGGTATAGAAAATAATACCACCTGCGATACCATTGGCAATACTGTAAGTAAAAGGCATCAGTACAAATGTGATAAATGCAGGAAATCCTTCTGTGAAATCGCTGAAATCAATATCCAAAACGGAAGAGGCCATTAAAACTCCAACGATAATTAAAGCAGGAGCAGTAGCAGCGTCAGGAATCATCCCGGCAATCGGAGAGATCAGAAGGGCGAGTAAGAATAACAATCCGGTAGTTACGGCTGTGAGGCCAGTGCGGCCACCTTCACTGATACCAGCGGCGCTTTCAACATAAGCTGTTACGGTAGACGTTCCCATTAAGGCTCCAAAAGAGACACCAACAGCATCCACAAGCATCGCTTTTCCGATAAGTGGCGAGTTGCCATCTTTATCAATCAAGCCTGCCTTGTTGGCTGTTCCAACCAGGGTTCCAAAAGTGTCAAACAGTTCAACGAATGTGAACGTGAAGACAACTGTCCAGATTCCCATATTCAAAGCACCCATTATGTCTAATTGACCAACAGCCAGATGGCTTAAGTCCGGCAACGAGAAAAAGACCAGATCTTTAGGAACATGGGTAACCCCCATCGGAATTCCAATTAATGTGGTAATAACGATGCCGATAAGCAAAGAGCCCTTGATTTTGCGCGCCATCATCAAAGCTGTAAGAGCAAGTCCGATGAGGCAAAGTACCATACTTGTATTGTGAAAACTGCCCATGCCTATATTCCACTCAAAAAATTGGAGCGCTGCTCTACCACCATTCTTTGCAACAGTATCCATAGTTGGTGGAATAAGAGCGGTTCCAACGACCATGATTTCAGAAATCTTTAATCCTATGATTGTAATGAATAAACCAATACCAACGGTGATGGCTCGCTTCAGTGAGTTTGGTACAGCAATGACTAATATCTGACGTATTTTGGTAACTGTGAGAATTATGAAGATAATACCTGAGATAAAGACCGCTCCAAGGGCAATTCTCCAGGGCATTCCGACACCTGCAAGGGCTACGGTAGCAAAAAGAGCATTTAAACCCATTCCGGGCGCCAATGCGATAGGAAAATTAGCCACCAATCCCATTGCAATTGTTACAAAACCTGCGGCAATTGCAGTTGCAAAAAATACTGCGTTCTTATCCATTCCTGTAGAGGATAGGATATTAGGATTCAGAAAAAGGATGTATGCCATCGTCATAAAGGTGGTGACACCCGCAATAACTTCAGTCTTGACCGAAGTTTTGTTTGCTGTTAGTTTAAATAGTTTTTCGAGCATAATTAGTTATGATTGAGTTATAAATTCCATTTACCTGCAATCGTTGGATTAATCATAAATCCCCTGTGACCTGCAAAGTTCGCACTCATTTCAATTTCGCTTCCAACAGAAAATTGTTTGGTTAAATTATACCAGAACTGCGGTTCTGTCAGGAATACAAAATTCGTGGCTTTTTGATTGCCAAAGAGACCAACTAAATTATCTTCTCTCCAGAAATCTGCAAAACCACTAAGGGTAATTTTGTTCTTACAAAATTGGAGATTCCAGACGCCGGTGATCTGAAACGACATATCATTCTTCCCCCTAATATTTTTATACATCGCCTCCAAGGTGAACACTTTTGAATAATCCTTTGTATTCCAGGTATAATTTCCACCAAAAAGCCATGCATCATTTATTTGATAAGCATTATTTACTTTATCAGCCTGATATTGCCCAAAACCACCATTGTATTCTACATGAATTTCAAAAGGGCTGTTCCAGAATTTCAGACCACGGGAAATCTCGAAATACGCTAATTTTGGTCCCTGAACCCCATCACTTACCCCTTTCCCGTAATCCATGTCAATAAAGTAAAAGGTACTACCATATTTATCCGTTTTAAAGGTTTCTACCGTGGAAGTAAGAAACTTACGGGTATCACCCATGTCATAATGGAGTTGTACATTTTGTGCTGTTAATGCTGAAGCGGCAGACAGAAATGTAAAGAGCGTCAAAAGTTTTTTCATAATGAAAATTTAATTAATAAAACAATGAGGAGCTATAAATGGTCGTTAACAACGACCTTTCTTGTGTATTTGATGGCTAATTAGTTGGTTTTATAGGTGGTAAAAATAGATATTAATTTGGAATTGAAAATAATAGTCAGATCATCTTTCCCCCTTTTAACCAACAATTTTGGAAATGAATGCTAATTTATATTGATTATAATCATCTGAAGAGATAATTAAATAATATTTTACATTTGATGCGTAAAAAAATTGTATTTTCTCAATTATTTAATCTATTTTTGTTACAATTTTATTACAACTGGAAACCTAATTTCGTTGAAATGTTGAGTCTCCGGCTGTTATAAAAGTTGTTTTTTCTAAAACCTATTATGTTCATGGAGAAAATTCTGATCATCGATGACGATAAAATCAGTCTCAAAGTAATTAAGGAGATTCTTGACCGATTGGGATATAAAACGCTTCAGGCAGAGAACGGTGAAGCAGGATTGGCATTAGTTCGCTCCGAACAGCCTGATCTTGTGATTACTGATTTTCAGATGCCTGGAATTGATGGACTTGAGGTGTTGTCCGAAATCCGCAAACTCAATATCGGAATTCCTGTTATTTTACTTACTGGTTACGGGGATGTGGTATTGACTATTAAATCAATACAATTAGGTGCATTTGATTACCTTGAGAAACCAATTGACCCGGCTCAGCTGAAAAACATTGTCCATTTGGCGCTTAATTCTGTTAAAGTAAGCAGCGGACTTAACGAGGTCAAATTCGAAGATGCCTCAAGCGAGAGCATGATGGAGAGTAATATTCTCGTAGGGAAAACACCTCAAATGAAGGAGATCTTCAAAAATATAGGGAGGATTTCGCTGAATAAGGTTAATGTTTTGATACAAGGAGAGACCGGAACGGGTAAGGAGCTCATCGCCAGATTAATCCATTACTCTGGAGTTACAGCAAACCAACCTTTGGTTATTGTAAACTGTAGCGCCTTGACCGAAACCTTACTGGAAAGCGAACTTTTTGGTCATGTAAAAGGATCTTTTACAGGATCTATCAGGGATAAAAAAGGGAAGTTTGAATTAGCAGGTGAAGGATCCATTTTTCTGGATGAAATTTCGGAGATTTCTCTCAATACGCAGGTAAAACTATTAAGAGTTATTCAGGAGTTGGAATTTGAACGTGTTGGCGGTGAGGAAGTAATTCCAATGAAAGCCAGGATTATTGCTGCATCCAATAAAAATCTTGAAGCATTAATCAAAGAGGGGAAATTCAGGGAGGATCTCTATTACCGTTTAAAAGTCTTTACAATCGATTTACCGCCACTGCGCGAAAGAAAGGAAGATATCCGTGACCTGATTATCCATTTTCTTCATAAATTGAATAAACGGTTCAACAGGAATGTTGTCAAGATCGGAGAGGGAGTAATCGATCTTTTAAAAGCACATAACTGGCATGGAAATGTCAGGGAACTCGAGAATACAATTCTTCAGGCAATTGTAATGTCTAAAAATGATGTCCTTGAGGTTGAAAATATAACCCTGAATCCCCGACAGAATCAGGGCGAGGAGATCAAACAGGAGTTACCCAGATTCCGTACCATTGCAGAGCTGGAGAAGTACCATATAAAACGTATCCTCGACGAAGTCAAATGGAATAAGCTTGAAGCCTCTCATATTCTGGATATTACAAGGCCAACCTTAAATGCCAAGATTGAGAAGTACAATCTTATAAGGGGTTAATCTCCATTTCCAGTATGAACTTTAAGGCCACAGGTGCCTACTTAAAAAATCCCTTTGGTCAGAAACCAAAGGGATTTTTCTGTTCATCACTCCATTGATTTCGCTTTTTAGCTATTTGGCTTAAACAGGCCTCCGACTATTTATCAGTCCGCACTACAAAGGCCTCCGGAAAACCTCTCTTAACAAGTTTTGGAATAAATGCCAATCCCTCTTTCCTTCCACTGAATCCACTGATCTGCACCTTATAAAGGCCATCCTCAAACATAATATCAACCGGATTATCGGTAATCTTGAGTAACGTTATTTTCGCATTTACTGCATTTTTTTCTTTGGAAAATGCTCCGACCTGAATAAGAGAGCCTATTCTATTTTTAAGAATAGGGTATTTAACAGAAGGATCTTCTTCAATCTTCGGAGCTGAGACATTCGACACCTTACCCAATAGGTTCACTTTTTCATTTTTTACATCCTCTTTTTTGTGATCAGGATCACTCTTTGGAGTGGCCTTTGGTTTTTCAGTAGCTACAGTCTTTACAAGTTCCGAAATCGGAGATTCTCCCTTTACCGGTGTGGTTGTCTTTGGTGTTAAAACTGACGCATCTTTAGCCGGCAATGAACCAGCAGGCTTTATGTGTGTCGAGTCTTTTCCACTTGTTACCACTGGTATTTTAATTTTTACAGGGATTACATCAGGTGTAGCTATCGAAGTTGCAGCCTTGTCAGGTATTGCTATTTTCGGTATGGATACAACATTTTTAACAGTATCTTTTGGCGCTGTTGATGGTTGGGTTGTTACCGGCACAATTGCCTTAGACACTGTGGTACCTGGATTGGTTCCACTTTGTACGACCTTAGCAGGTAGAGTTTTGACTGCAGGTAGCACTTTTCTTGCAGTATCCTTTAAAGCTGCAATTGAAGGCGTTGTTGGATTACCAGCCGCTACAGCAGGAGTTTTTAACTTCGTTTCATTTTTCCCGGCTGTTGCTGGCGACGCTGTTACCACCTCTTTGGCAGCCTCCTTTACAACAGGGGCAACAGGGGTTGTGATAACAGGCAAAGGTTTAACTTCAGGTGCAACTTTAGTCGTATCACGCGGTGGCTTATTAATAAGGCTAAGATGAAAGTCCAGGCCATCAAGAATTGTTCCATCCTTTGAGGGTGCAATATTTATTGGAATTTCCTTTGGAACCGAATTCATTTTGAGTTTACTTAGCTGATCAGGGTCAATTTTTGCTACATATTTACCGGTTTTAAGGCCTAAATAACTATAATAACCGTCGGATTCAGTCATTATGCGTGCAGCCAGTGTTGCATCACTGCGATAGAAGTTAACCAGAATCCTTCCCTGCCCGTTCGCTTCGTTATAAACAGTTCCAGAGGCTTCCCCCATAATTGAAACTGGTACTTCAATGGTTTTGAACTGATTGGGATCTATATTCACTTTCATGGAAAGATTATGCATTTGCCACGAAAGGTTGTCAAAACTGTTTTTATCAAGTTCCAGAAAATAACTGGTATATGGAGTAAGATCCAGAATGTGTATTGTGGTGTCTTTGTCGGATCGGATAATCGTTCCCCCGCTGATTCGGAACTGCAGCCCTGCAACTTTGGGTTCACCCCGATCAAATTTCCCATTGCCGTTCATATCGAGGAAAGGGATTAGGGTTATTGCACCCTTGCCAACATTGGCCCGATTTGTAACACCCAGGAATCTGGATTTATGGTCATAAAGCAAACTCCCTCTTGCCGATTCAATCATAGTTGTTTGGTCATTGGAGTTACGTACTGAAAATCCGGATTGAGCAAATGAGAGATCATATCGGAATCCAAGTTCAATGTTTCGCGTATTACTGACAAAGTTTTGTTCGAATGACATATTAAAAAATCCATGTTTGAACAATGGTTTCTCAAGAGTTGCCCTTGCCGAGATCAATCTTTGATTATTGTATGAATATTGAACCTGAGGTGTAACCGTAATGTGCTTGGGTAATTGGAGCGCAAGAGATAGATTACTGTAAAGGTATGGTTTACTAATGTCTGTAAACAGAGCGTAGGTAGTGAGGTTCGTTGCAACGCCATGAACAGATCCTGACCAAAGCATTTCTGCATTGGTATTTGTGATGCCAGGAAGAACGATCTGATTAACAGTTAATCTCGAATAAGCCGCAAAGTTTTTTCCGTTTAATGGGATAGAGATTATCGCTTTACGCTCTTCCAGATAATTGTATATAATCGCCTTTTGTCCAGGAGTATACTTGGTGTAATTCAACTCAAGTTGCAAATTAGAGGGTAGCCGATAGCTAATTATCCCTTTTGACCGAACTTTGTAGGTGAACTCTCCGGTCAGTAATAAACTACTCATCAACCTTAGAGAAGTGCTTAAAAACGGCATTGTAGTTCCTGTAGCTATTGATGAAAGATATTCAACCCCACCTCCAACAGTCAGCCGACGGTTTACACCGTAATTCAAGGTTGTACGCGAAAACCGGCTTCTTAAGGTATCTTCTACCATACCGGCACTCACTGTATACTCCAATTCTTTGGGAGGTAAAAAGTTGAATGGAATACTAATATTCTGTTCTTTAGTCCGTTCCTCACCCCAAGGACCATAGAATTTAAGCTTTACTGCAGAGTTGCCATAAACCAGCGGTACCTCAAACTTATAAAAACCTGATCCATCGGCCTTCATATAATCGACAAGAACATTATTTACATAAAGTTCCACAATCCAGTTTGGGTCAGTGATATCACTTAAACTATAAGTTCCAAAAGAACGCCTGTAAGTTGTTGGGGTATTTGTAAATTGTACTCCTACAACCGGATCGTAGATAGAGGAGGTTACCTGAGAGTAGATTTTACCAACTGTTATCTGCCTCAATAAAGAATAGTTATTGTTTACAAATTGCCAATGGTATTGTTGCTGTTTTTCAGTAAAAGGGGTATTGTTATCAAAGTTCAGCAGAGCATCTCCTTCCCCACCTGCAATAACCATTCCTAAGGACAGATTTAACCGTGTATCCACACTCCCTTTCACATGCTGGGTGGATATAACTGACCAGTCAGCCATTCCAAAGTGTAAAGCCGGATATCTTCTTGCAATGGTTGTATCTGTTTTAACTTCACCTTTAAGGCGGTTGATATTTGTTCTCATCTGCTCTAGTCGCATTTCCCGGATTACCGGCAACTCCAGTTTAGTGGTGAGCATAACCGATAAACTTCTGAAACTAAAGGTACAATCAAGTCCAAAGATCATTCCAAACAACACTGAATTAAGGTAAAGATTGGTTTCAGTCTTAATCAGATCAGTGCTTTTGATAGGATAAACTTTTCCCTGAAAGGTGATCCGGTTATTAAGCCTGTTAATTGAATATAAAATCTGAGGATTAATAAATGATCCGGTAATAGAATCGAGCTGGGCAGAGGGATTGTTTTTAATTTTCAGGAAGTTGAAAATATCTGTAACAGGTAAAAAAACTGTCTCATCCATTATTACAGCAGGTATATCAATACCCCCAAATCGCTGAATATTTAAAAACACCGAAATCTCATCATATTGCGGTTCGTTCTGTGCCACACAATTTGTTGGCTGGAAAATCATCTGAACAAGCAGGGCGGCAAATAAAATTAAAATACCTGAAACTTGAGGAAATTTCAGATATTTAAATAAAAATTGCACGATAGCTTGATTCATAAGTTGTTAAATACGTATAGCTAATTTTGAATAAAAGTAACTGTAAAGGTACCATTATAGACTCCTTCAGGATTGGCAGAGAGCGAAGCTACTGTCAAGGTGCCGCCAATAAATACATTGGTAGTTGGTCCGGTAACCACAAATGGTGACCCTGTATTTGAATCCCCAATCCTTAAGAAGATTGTCCCTCCATGACTACCACTTAAGGAGGTATCGGGGCCATTTACAATGGTTATTAAAGTACCGCGTAAAGCGGTCACTTCAAACAGTGCAGGAGTTACAATTGAACTCATATTGGGAAGAATTATATCCCCCGTTGCTGACCGAAATCCGGTGTGATCGACAGTTACAGTACCAGCCAGTCCTGCCTGAATAAAGGTGCCGAAACTTAAATGCTGAACAGTGCTTACGGCGACAGTAATTGGTTTAGGTGGCTTTTCCTGAGCATGAACATCTAAGCATATTACAAGTATTCCTGCAATTACACCAAGGAATATCCGAAGCCTCCTGAACAGCGGCATTAATTCAGAGTTATTCATAATTTTTTCGCATTAGTATTTTGTCAGAAGATTGTCTGTTGCCCGAAATTACAGTAACAATATAAAGCCCCGTGCTTACGGCAGGATTAATTTCAACGGTCTCCTGATCGGTCACTGAGCGGCGAAGAATAACCTGGCCGTTCATATTGGTGACAAAAAGGTTTCCTTTGGCATTAAATGGAAGGTTCATCGTCACGCGCAATATCGATGCTGAATATGTAATTTTAAACATTTTTTCTACTCCACCAGTGGTTTGATTTAGTTCTGACAGTGAAAAAATCAGGCTAAACCGCTGATTGTAGGTTCCACTCCTAAGGTAGAACCGATATTGCGGCATTTTCTTCAGATCCTGTGTAACTCCCTTTTCTGAATCTACCAGGTAAATAAATAGTGATGCCGGCAATTGACTGATATCATTGGCATTAAAGGTAACCCATCCATCACTTAAAGTCATAACACCCAAAGGAATCCGGGTTGTACTATCTGTTGGAGTAGGTATCCCTTTGATTGAAAGTTGCCGGGCATCCTGGGAAATGGTATAGATATTGGGAACGAGTGGATCAGTATTCAACATTTTTAGTGCATCGAGTTCCTTATTAAAAGTATGGTCAGCCAGATCGTCAAAATAGAGCACTGAAACATCCTCTATCGCATTTGGTGTTTCCAGATTAGCCCTAAACCGGAGAATTGTGCGGGGGTCAATAATCGCCTCCCTGAATGTTGGAGCAAGATCATTGGTTCTGACTGCATTGGTCATCCCCAAGGTTCCGGATACCGGATATGATCCGTCAGAAACATGAATGAAAAATCCCTGCATCGAGGCAATCAGATTTGATCCATTGCCTGTTGAGACCCCTCCGACATAACTGCTGTAAACCCCTGTATATTGATCTGTATTCCCGGGGTTGAAGAAATAGAGGGCATTGTCAATACTTGATTTTGTCCAGCCGGATGAGGCATTCCAGTCAATTGGTGAGGGGTATGGATTTCCAACGAGGTTAAAACCTTTGGTGTAAGTTCGGTTATGATTATACAAACTGATTGATAAGGCACCATTGTTGACAACACCAGTCATATCAGCTGTTTTGGCAGGAGTTGCGGCTCCGAAGTTTGCAGCATACCCCATAAGTGGAATTAGAGATCCGGTAGTCGCAGTATAGGTTACCCAACCCGATGAATAGGCTGCAACACCGAGTGAGTCCCGATGATTATCCTCGTCGTATTTATAAAATGAGGGGAAAGCTGCTGATAATGAAAGATCATTTGCAAATTCATTAACTGTTGCACTCTGAAAGGGTGAACTAAAGTACCGGTAACCAAATGCAGAAGGAAGATAGCGCTGCATGGTTACATTTCCCAATACATTACCCGAACCGGTTCCATCAATAAGTGCAGTTTGAGCAGCTGAGGAGATCAACGTTAGATTTCCACCTGAAGATAAATTCCCTGAAGATACCTTAACAATGGCAGTTATATTTAATGGACCCCCTAAGGTAACACCTGAAGAATTTGTTACCGTTAAATTTAATATCGTATTTCCGGCAAAGGTACTTGATGGAATTATCTGGGCTGCAATCCCTTTCATTTCGATAGTTCCGGACGAAGCAGTAAACGTTCCGCTGTTTGAAATCGATTCAGCAATCTGGAGGATATTTCCGATTACCGTTAACGAAGAACTGCCGTTTATTACAAGGTTCTTGCAGGCTCCTGTAGCTCCGGAACTCAAGATCGGCTTGTTAGTGACATTTGGAATCAGCACATTCTTTGTCAAATCAGGAAGGAAAGGGCAAGACCAGTTCCCGATCGTATTCCAGTCAGTGCTTATTGCGCCTGTCCAGGTCAGGTCAGCAATAACGGTAAAAGCTCCGGATACCGCAGTTGTGACGTCCGATCCGCACCCACCGTGCACAATGCAATAATAATAGAGTGTTCCGGCAGTTGTGGCTTGTGGGGAATAGCTACTTGTCTGTCCCCCGTTTAAAGACCCAAGCGAGGTACCACCTGTAGCGCTTGCAGTCGTATTGCTGTACCATTGATAGGTTAAAACACCGGTGCCTGTTGCTGTTACAGTTATTGGGGTAAAGGCTACATTAAGACACGTTGATTGTGTCGCGGTAGACTGACTCGTTAATGCAGTTGCAGGATTTACGATAAATGCTCCGGATACCGTACTGGTAACTGTTGTACAAGCACCCGTAACTACGCAATAGTAATAATGTGTCCCGGCGGTAGTTGCCTGGGGAGTGTAGCTGCTGGTCTGTGCTCCGTTGGCTGAACCAAGAGAAGATCCCCCTGTGTTGGAAGCAGTTGAATTGCTAAACCACTGGTAGGCCAAGGTACCCGTTCCTGTGGCGGTAACGGTCATCGGCGTAAAAGATCCCGTTATACATTGCGTTTGAGCTGATGTTGATTGGGCACTTATAACGGTAGCAGGGTTTACAATAAAAGCACCGGATACTGAGCTGGTAACAATTCCGCAGGTTCCGGTCACAACACAATAGAAGTACAGTGTCCCGACTACAGTTGCCTGAGGGGTATAACTACTGGTCTGTGCTCCATTTACCGCCAGGAGGGAAGTTCCACCCGTTGCACTTGCAGTGGTATTCCTGTACCATTGGTATGTTAAACTTGTCCCGACAGCGGTGACAGAAATTGGGGTAAAACTTTCTGAAATACACTGAGTCTGGGTTGCTGTTGACTGACTGTTTATGGCCGTTGCCAGGTTTACAACAAATGCTCCCGATATTGTGCTGGTAACTATTCCGCAGGTTCCAGTAACGATACAATAATAATATAGAGTTCCTGCCGCTGTTGTCTGCGGCGTGTAACTGTTGGTCTGTGCTCCATTAGCCGTCACCAGAGAGGTTCCTCCGGTTGTAGAAGATGTTGTATTGCGGTACCATTGATAACTTAAGCCAACTCCAGAGGCAGTCACTGTAATTGGCGTGAATGTTCCCGTTATACACTGAGTCTGGGCAGCGGTTGACTGGCTTGAAATGGCCGTTGCAGGATTTACAATAAATGCGCCCGAGACCGCACTTGTTGCTGTTCCACAGGTTCCAGTCACAATACAATAATAATATAGAGTCCCTACGACGACAGCTTGGGGTGTGTAGCTGCTTGTCTGAGCTCCGTTGCCCGCTAAAAGAGAAGCTCCTCCTGTTGTACTTGCCGTTGTATTGCTGAACCATTGATAACTTAATCCAACACCTGTGGCTGTAACTGTAATTGGGGTGAATATTCCGGCAATACATTGCGTTTGGGTAGCTGTTGACTGGCTGGAGATGGCTGTTGTTGGGTTCACAACAAATGCACCCGATACTGAACTTGTAGCTGTTCCGCAGGTCCCTGTAACAATGCAATAGTAATAAAGTGTCCCGGCAGCTACTGCCTGCGGGGTATAACTGTTTGTTTGGGCTCCGTTAGCCACCAATAACGAGGTACCACCGGAAGTCGCTGCTGTTGTATTTCTGTACCATTGATAGCTCAAGCCAACTCCTGTCGCAGTTACAGTAATTGGGGTGAATGTTCCGGCGATACATTGTGTCTGGGTTGCCGTTGACTGGCTTGAAATGGCAGTTGCCGGGTTTACAATAAATGCGCCTGAGGCCGAACTAGTTGCCGTTCCGCAGGTTCCGGTCACTACACAATAATAATAAAGTGTCCCGGCAACAGTTGCCTGTGGGGTGTAACTATTAGTCTGTGCTCCGTTAGCTGCCAAAAGAGAAGTTCCTCCGGTAGTCGTTGACGATGTATTACTAAACCATTGATAGGTTAATCCTACCCCTGCAGCTGTAACTGTAATCGGGGTGAAGGTCCCGGTGATACATTGTGTTTGGGTAGCTGTTGACTGGCTTGAGATAGCTGTTGTTGGGTTCACAATAATGGCACCAGATACCGCACTCGTCACTGCTCCGCATGTCCCTGTCACAATGCAATAGTAATAAAGTGTCCCTGCGGCTGCTGCCTGGGGGGTGTAACTACTGGTCTGAGCACCGTTAGCCGCTAATAAAGAGGAGCCTCCGGTATTCGTTGCTGTTGTATTGCTATACCATTGATAGGTTATCCCTGTACCGGTTGCGGTTACAGTAATTGGGGTAAATGTGCCGGTAATACATTGTGTTTGGGTAGCCGTAGACTGGGAGCTGATTGCTACCCCTGAATTGACAATGAATGCTCCCGATACAGTGCTGGTTGCTGTTCCACAGGTTCCTGTAACGATACAATAATAATATAGCGTTCCTGCTACCGCTGCCTGCGGAGTATAGCTATTGGTCTGTGCTCCGTTGGCTGCCAATAAAGAGACACCTCCTGAAGTAGTTGCTGTTGTATTACTATACCATTGATAACCTAATCCAACACCTACGGCTGTAACTGTAATTGGGGTGAAGGTTCCTGCAATACATTGAGTCTGGGTAGCTGTTGACTGACTGGTGATAGACGTTGTTGGATTCACAACAAAGGCGCCCGATACTGAACTTGTAACTGTTCCGCAGCTCCCTGTAACAATACAGTAGTAATAAAGTGTCCCTGCGGCTGTTGCCTGGGGGGTATAACTGTTGGTTTGCGCTCCATTGGCCGCCAATAATGAGGTCCCCCCGGTAGTAGTGGCTGATATATTGCTGTACCATTGATAACTTAATCCAACTCCTGTCGCGGTTACCGTAATAGGGCTGAATGTTCCCGTAATACATTGTGTCTGGGTTACCATTGACTGGCTTGAAATTGCTGTTGCAGGGTTCACAATAAATGCACCCGATGCCGAGCTGGTTGCTGTTCCGCAGGTTCCGGTCACAATGCAATAGTAATAAAGTGTCCCGGCAACAGTTGCCTGTGGGGTGTAACTATTAGTCTGTGCTCCGTTAGCCGCCAAAAGAGAAGTTCCTCCGGTAGTCGTTGCCGTTGTATTACTAAACCATTGATAACTCAAGCCAACTCCTGCAGCTGTTACTGTAATCGGAGTGAAGGTTCCCGTGATACATTGTGTCTGGGTAGCTGTTGACTGGCCGGAGATGGCTGTTGTTGGGTTTACAACAATAGCACCCGATACCGAACTGGTGATAGTTCCACAGGTTCCGGTTATCACACAATAGTAATAAAGCGTCCCGGCTGCTGATGACTGCGGAGTATAACTGTTGGTTTGTGCGCCATTAACCGCCAATAAAGAGCTACCTCCGGTAGTCGTTGCTGTTGTATTGCTAAACCATTGATAGGTTATCCCGGCACCGGTTGCGGTTACAGTAATGGGGGTAAATGTCCCGGAGATACATTGTGTCTGGGTTGCCGTTGACTGGCCGCTGATTGCAACCCCGGAATTGACAATAAAGGCTCCAGAGACTGCACTCGTTGCTGTTCCGCAGGTTCCGGTCACCACACAATAATAATACAGGGTTCCGGCTGCAGCTGCCTGTGGGGTGTAACTACTGGTCTGAGCCCCACTGGCTGCCAAAAGAGAAGTTCCTCCGGTTGTACTTGCCGTCGTATTGCTGAACCATTGATAAGTTAATCCTGCACCGACCGCTGTAACAGTGATGGGGGTGAATGTTCCGGCAATACATCGGGTCTGGGTAGCTGTCGATTGGCTGGAAATGGCTGTTGCAGGGTTGACAATAAATGCACCCGATACTGAACTTGTCACCGTTCCGCAGGTACCAGTTACAATGCAATAGTAATAAAGTGTGGCGGCGGATGTTGCCTGGGGGGTATAACTGTTTGTTTGGGCTCCGTTAGCAGCCAATAAAGAGGTGCCTCCGGAAGTTGTTGCTGTTGTATTACTATACCATTGATAGGTTATCCCTAAACCGGTTGTAGTTACAGTAATTGGGGTGAATGTTCCGGCAATACATTGGGTCTGGGTTGCTGTTGACTGGCTTGAAATTGCTGTTGCAGGGTTCACAATAAATGCACCCGATGCCGAGCTGGTTGCTGTTCCGCAGGTTCCGGTCACAATGCAATAGTAATAAAGTGTCCCGGCAATAGTTGCCTGTGGGGTGTAACTATTGGTCTGAGCTCCGTTAGCCGCCAAAAGAGAAGTTCCTCCGGTAGTCGTTGCCGTTGTATTACTAAACCATTGATAACTCAAGCCAACTCCTGCAGCTGTTACTGTAATCGGAGTGAAGGTTCCCGT
>CAIXCY010000263.1 GCA_903918045.1 uncultured Bacteroidia bacterium | reverse complement strand
ACGGGAAGAACTTTGGTAATCACCCCAAACTGGTTTTGGTTAAAGATATCCCAAAGCCACAATCTCCCGTCACCACCTAAATAAACTGAACCGCAGCAGATTCCACCTACAGGCATACCAATATAGCGAAGTTCGTTTTTAGACTTTTTATAGGTCGTTGGCTTCCCCCTTTCGTACAATAACTTAACCCATTCGGGGTTCAGTTTCTTATCTTCGGGGAAATATGAATTTGGGAATGCCTCCCGGGAGAAGGGTCCTGCCATGACAGGTAATGAGGAGGTAAAAAATCCTGCCGCTGAGAGTTGCCCTACCGCCTGTAGAAATTTACGCCGTTCCATAGTCTGATTCTTAGTTTATAAAGTCTGGTTGATAAGGATAATCGTTTCTGAAGATTTCCAAGGAATTTATTCGACTAAGATAAAGAATTCCGGCATAAATTGGGATGGGGATAAAAGTCATATTTTAAAAATTGATTAATAAGTATGGAAAGACAATAGTATTTTGTTAGTAATAGTTTATTTATTACATTTGTAATGGGATACTCTTTGTATTTGTGCGAGAAGAAGGTTAAAAGATGGAATAGCCATGATAAAAATATCAACAACCGAAATGAATATTTTCCTTAAGGCTATTCCATTTGACCATAAAATACAAATTTTATACAAATGAAATATTCAGATCTCCAGGCAGTATTAAATGAGCAAAAAGAGATTCTTTATTCTTTTGAATTAGGGACTAGCAGAGAATTATTAGAATCATTACCCGTCACAAACTCACATGCACTTGTTGTTTCAGGTATTAGGCGGTGTGGAAAAAGTGTTTTACTTCATCAGTTTATCAGGAATGAAATTGATGAAGTGTTCTATTTCAATTTTGCGGACATAAGACTTTACGAATTTTCGGCGCCTGATTTTACGTTACTTGATCAACTTGTAAATGAAAGCGGCAAAAGAATTCTTTTTTTCGATGAGATTCAGATTATCAAAGGTTGGGAGTTATATGTCAGGCAAAAATTGGATCAGTCGGTTAGAGTAATCATTACAGGCTCAAATGCGCGCATGCTGAGTGTCGAATTGGGAACGAACTTAACAGGAAGACATATCTCCAAAGAACTATTCCCATTCAACTATCAGGAATTCTGTTCTTTTCATTCTCTGGAATATAACAAGGAGAGTCTTATTTCGTTCATTAATAATGGGGGTTTTCCAGAGTTCCTGAAAACTAATAATCGGGAATTACTGAGTTTACTTATTGAGGATATAATTTATCGGGATATTGCCATCCGATATGCAATACGGGACATATCGGGATTAAAAAACCTTTGTATATATGTCATGTCAAACACCGCAAAACTTGTCAGCCCAAGCAAACTTACAAATATTATTGGTGTTAAATCCCCTTCGACTGTACTTGAGTATTTGTCCTATTTTGAATCGAGTTACCTGATGAATCTGGTTTCCCGATTTTCATATTCTGTTAAAGGGCAAATGATATCGGAGAAAAAGATTTATGTGATTGACAATGGATTGGTCAATGCAGCATCAATCTCGGCATCAAAAGATATGGGAAGGAAATTTGAGAATGCTGTATACTGGATTATCAGGAGGAAAACAAAAAGCATTTGGTATTTTTCAGATAGTAATTCAGAATGTGATTTTATTTATAAACTTAATGATGACTTTTCAGCAATCCAGGTTTGTTACGAAATTAACGGGGATAATCAGGCCAGAGAAATTAATGGACTTTTAGCAGCACTCAAATTTTTCAATCTAAAAGAAGGTGTCATCCTTACGATTGACCAAACAGATCTGATTCTGATCGAAGGATATAAAATCAATGTCATGCCTGCTTACATGTTTAATCTGGGTTAAAAAGATTGAGATAATAATTTAAAATACAGCCCCTTCCATCTCTGAAAGGGGCTGTCCCAAAATCGTTGTAAAAGGTCTGGTTTTCCGTTTAGAAGTTCCCTTAATTTCTCATACGAATAGCCTCAAAATCAAGGATATTATCAGCTAAAACGGCTGTAATCTTATTTTCCGGTTAAGCTCCTGATTAATTGTACTTCGTCCTCCATGTAGGGTTTTCCATCTTTTCGAAAGATCTCATGAAACCAAAGTTTCGGTTCAGAGCCATCTCCCATAGGTTCATCCCAGGCATATTTGGTATTTGATTTACCATCAACCAATCCCCAGTTGATAGCGGCAATATTGTTTTTTTTCAGCATCGGCATAATGTTTTGAAAACGGCTATTATTGCGACGAGCCATGTATTCACTGCAAACCAACGGACGATTATACCGTTTTAAAGTGTCTATGGCAACCTGGTGTTTCTCCGGATTTTCATAGTTGTGATAAGTGATAATATCCGAATTTTCGATCTGAAATTTATTAAGCTCTTTTAAACTTAAATTCCATACTGCCGATGACAATGGCTGGGATGGATTTACCTCACGACCCCATGCAAAAACATTTTTAAGCAGTGGTAAGGAGCGGTTTTCGTATTTCGAGTTTCCGGGTTCATTGTAGAGATCCCAGATTGCAATACGCTTGTCATCTTTAAAAGCGGTCAGAACATCTTTCACATAAAATTCCAGAACTTTGATAAGGGAGGGATCGGTATAAAGCAACTCCCCCGGATCGCGTACCCAGCCTGAATTATGCACACCCGGTTTGGGATCAGGTTGTTTACCGCTCTTATAGGTGGGGTTCCAGCAGTCATCAAAAAGGACAAAAACGGTTTTGATGCCATGTTTATTCGCAATAGTGAGGTAGGTATTCATCCTGCTTTTGAAACCTGATTTATCAACTTCCCAGGCAAGGTGGTGGAGGTACACCCTCATTACATTCATTCCGATCGCTTCGGCCCAGCCCAGTTCGCGGTTGATCGTAGCAGTGTCGAATGATTCAGCCTGCCAGGTTTCCAACTGATTTATTGCAGTACTTGGGTTAAAATTGCTGCCGCGTAACCAGCCATTTGCCTTTCCCCATTGCTTGGCTTTTTCGATCGTCCAACGTTTTGCACCAACTACCTTTGCCACAGGATTCTGTGAATAGGTCACCAGTTGTATAAAACCACAGATCACAACTAAAAAAATAATTTTTTTCATGTTTTTAAATTATTGGGTTTTGAATTCATTTTAGTTTCATTTAGGGCAAAAATGCCCTAATCCAGGTATTTGGCTGATCTACATTGGTCGAAGACAATGGTTCATCCAGTGTTACATGAAGGACAAAATTTATCCCTACAGTTTTACTCTGACCAAATTTAGCGGTCAGAAGGCTGAGCGAAATGGCAAGTTCCACAGTGGTAAGGTTCCCGTTCCGAATTTGTCTCGCGTTTATTTCTTTTCCTGAATTGTCCGAAATCCATTGACCGTTTAGTCCTTGTTGCATGGTCACCGATCCATCCATTTTTACGGTAAAAGAGTAAATGCCCGTGTGTGGAGCCCCATACGATTTCCTTTCGGTATCCAGTAAAAAGGTAAATTCATCTGCTGTATTATTCAGGTTCTCAGAATCCAATCCGTCGATTTTCACTGCAACATAAAGGTTTTTATCATCTTTACTAAGATTCGCAGAGAGTTGACTCCGGCTTGTATGACCCACAAAATATGGCCATTCAGACTGCCAGCAGGCATCATTGAGCAAACCATCGCAAACCGGGCTTCCAACCGGGATATGGAATTCCGGTATCACATGTCCTTTAACCATCCAGACTTCTGTTGATGTGGATGAATAAGCATCCGTTGAGGTAATCGCCACAGGGGTATTTCCTTCGATTACCCGCAGCGAATTCCATAATCCGCTTTTAGACAAAGGGATTGCAAAGGGTGCAGACCTACGGCTAAAATTACGACCGTTTGCATCGCCAATTTCGGTCATCATTGCTGATTTGTTCCAAAGAATATCCCGTTCAAAATTGGTTTGATACGACAAAACCACCTCGCCTGTCTGAAGCCGACCCAGATAAGGCGCCCCGGCATAAATATTATCAGCTAAAGGATTCGTAAACGGTGCATATTCACGTCGCGCATCGGTCGCCAGAATAGTTCCGTCAGACCAGTTAGCAGCCAATTTCTCCCGATACACGGTGGGTTTAAACTCGCCTGTTTTATTGTCTTCAACAGCAATCAGTAATTCGCCTTTATCTGCCAGCAAAAGGGGAACCGGCATTCCGTCTCTGCGATCTTTTCTAAATCCTGCGATTTCTGGCTCCGCATTCCAACTTTTACCAAAATCAACTGATCTGAACATGGAAATATTTTGTTCAGTTGTGGTTGTGTATATCCCTTCGTTGGCAAAAAACAACTCTACCTCCCCGCCTGACAATTGGACCATGGAGGGCTCCCAGCATCCATTTTCAAAAGTCGATTGCGCCTGGTAAATGACTTGCTCAATTCCCCATGTAAGACCACCATCAGTGCTCTTCCTTACTTTGATCCCAAACCTGCGATCTTCGGTATAAGGCTCACGCGGACGCGGATTACAGGCGACTAAGATTGAGTGATCGCTAAGTTCTGCGATTTCCGGAACTGCCATGGCTGTATTATTTTTCGTTTCGAAAACCACCTGCATATTTCCCCAGGTTTGACCCTGATCTGCACTGAATACAAGTTCAATATTCCCTGAGGAGGTTTCATAAACGCACGCCAGGCGGCCGTCGAACAACTGAACCATCCGGGCATAACCAAAATATCCTGAGCGGCTATCCTGTGGGGCTATTTTGGTTAAACTCCTGAAATCCCAGGCAATACGGACACCATCCACGGAAGGTTGAATTGAAGGAATTTCACCTGAAGAGAGGTTTGATTTT
>CAIXCY010000262.1 GCA_903918045.1 uncultured Bacteroidia bacterium | reverse complement strand
TGCTCTGCACCTTTGAATGTATAAAGCCAGAGATTTTCACGCATAAGCTTGTTATGAAAGCGATTGCTTTCTCCAATCGAAAATCTGCCAGCTGCAAGTTCCAAGTTGTCATGCGTCTCGAGGCTTCTGGACGATAAGACCAAAATTAAAAGGATTCCTACCAAAGGTCATCGAATCTTTTTACTCTTAAAATTGAAATATTGCGCACAAAAGCATTAACTTCGTGTTTGGGAATTTAAGTTTATTTAATTCTGTAAAACCATTTTTGGGGAGCATTCAATGGGCCAATGGAGTTGACCTTTGCCCGGATACGCTGTATTTGGAAAGCATCTAATAGTTTATGTGCTATTAAAATTAGGAGATTCCTCACTTCGTTCGGAATGACACACTTCCAATTAGTGCGATTTGGGTTCCTGGGCGGTTTCCGCCCAGGAACCCAAACCTATAAACAACGTCCATTGTCATTCCGAGTGAAGCGCAGCGAAATGAGGAATCTCACTTTCATTCAATATCTACTTAGCTGTCATAAAAACTGGAAAACATAAACTTAACCAGGCTCTCAATTTCCTTAACTCCAAAATCCCTTACTTATCTCTGGTCTTGCTTTCTAAGATTTTAAACTCCGTCCTTCGGTTCTTAGCCCTCCCCTCTTCAGTTGAGTTTTCAGTCAGCGGTACCGAAAATCCATAACCTTTACTTTTGAGTCTCGGAGCCGGAATACCATTTTCAACCAGGTGTTTTACAACTGATCCGGCCCGTTTTCCTGAAAGTGTAAGGTTATAATTTTCTGATCCCTGTGTATCGGTATGGCCGCCAATCTCCATTACCAGACTGGGGTTCTTTCGCATAAAATCAACCATTTCAAGAAGTTGCACCTTTGATTCAGGTTTGATATTAAAGGAATCGGTATCAAAAAAGATATTTTTGAGGATTGTTGTTTTGCCGGTTTCGATTGGATCAAGCCCTATGGCAAGCGTCATCGGCTTCTGCAGATTATAGGTCTCCAATAAATTGAAGTTTTCTGAATGGAACAGATACCCCTCTTTGGAAATGTTTAAACCATAATTATGCCCGGAAGGGAGACAGAAAAGAAATTCCCCTTCATTCTCAAAAGGATATTGATGGACAATCAACTTGTCTTTAACCAAATCGTTTAATACGATGTCAGAAGAGATAAGCTGTCTGGTTTTCGTATTGAAAACCTTCCCCTTTACCCAGGAAACCGGATCAGGCTTTAGTTCTTGTGGCATTAAAAACCAGTATATATCACGACCTTTGTTATCTTTTCTATCTGCATTATACCAGCCCCGCTCACCCGAAACTTCAACAAACAGACCCTCTTCATCGGCGGAGGTGTTCAACGGGAATCCCAGGTTTTGGGGAGGTGTTGTTTGTGTTGAGTCAAGCCTGAACCTGAAAAGATCTTTCCCACCCATCCCCGGCCAATAATCGGAGGCAAAAAAGAGCGTCTTGCCATCGGCATGAATAAATGGAGAGAGCTCATTCCCTGGGGTATTTACGGCCTCAACATTACTCACCTTTCCGTAAACCGGGAATCCTTCGGGTGAAACAGCTATTTTCTCGGCCCTCCAGATATCCATTTTCCCTTTACCACCTGCGCGGTTACTGGCAAAATAGAGCCATTTCCCGTCGGTAGAAACGGATGGCTGAGATTCCCATGCTGCTGTGTTGACCGGGCCGCCAAGATTAACCGGTTCAGACCACGCCCCTTTCTGTCTGACTGACATATAGATATCGCAACTCCCTAACCCATCCGGACGTCCGCAACCCGTAAAGAAGAGTAGCCGGCCGTCGGCAGAGATGCATTGGGCCCCCTCATTCTCCGGAGTATTTACGGGTGATCCGAACGGAACGGCTTTATGCCATCCCGTAGAATCCTTTCGTGAAACATAGAAATCCTCCTGGGGATAGGCGAGTTTATGTTCGTTCTGGCCTTCCTTTATCAAACGGGTAAAAACCAATAAATTAGCTTCTCCATTCAGACCAGGCCAATATTCATCACCATTGGAATTAATGGAATCGCCGGCATTTTCAGGGTGAAAAAGAACCGGTGAAGCGATGGATTTAACGGCAAATCGACAACTCTCCAGTAACCGGGTTTCACCTGATGTAAGGATTTTCTTCAGGGTGTTATATTGCTCAATGCTTTTAAGAGCATCAGTATAACTACCCTCATTGTATAAGAGTTCAGCAAGGAACTTGTAACCATTCGGGAAATTGTCCGATCCGGTTTTCAATCCCTCTTTTAGCGCCTCTTTTTCCTGTCTTAGATCTTTGGCTTCGTGATAAATATCTGCAAGTCCGAACCAGGCCATATAGAACTGAGGATCAATCTTAAGGATCTGATTAAGGAACAACATTGCTTTTGTCCGGTCTCCGGCCTGCGCACTAATTCTAGCTTCATTATAGAGTGATTCAACTTTCTTATACTCTGCAACATTATTTTGGGTAAAGCAATTACTAGCAGCAAAAAGTATACTAATGAAGAAAAGAATCCGCATGAGACTGTTTTTTTTTGAATAAGCAAAATCTGAAAAATCTATACAAAGTTAAGTAAAAAAAAAACCGCTCCGGAAAAATCCGAAGCGGCAGTTAAAAGACTTTTTGATTCTCTTAGATGCTGTTAATTGCATTCAAATCTTCGAATGCCACTTTTAAACGGGCAATAAGAGCCTCTTCACCCTTGCGTAACCAAACGCGGGGATCGTAGTATTTTTTATTTGGCTTGTCAGAACCATCCGGATTTCCGATCTGACCCTGAAGGTAACCATGGCTTGCAGCTTCAAATGCACGAACACCATCCCAATATGCCCACTGGGTATCGGTATCGATATTCATTTTAATTACGCCATAACCAATTGCTTCGCGGATTTCGGCATGAGTTGAGCCAGAACCGCCGTGGAATACAAAGTTTACAGGATGGGTTTCTGTAAGACCCAGTTTTTCTTTGATATAATCCTGTGAATTTTTAAGGATAACAGGATTCAATTTAACGTTCCCTGGTTTGTAAACACCGTGAACATTTCCAAATGATGCAGCGATTGTAAAGTTTGGAGAAACTTTGCTCAATTCGGTATAAGCATAGAATACGTGCTCAGGTTGTGTGTAAAGCAGGCTGTTATCAACACCGCTGTTGTCAACACCATCTTCTTCGCCACCTGTAATACCTAGTTCAATTTCCAGGGTCATACCAATCTTGCTCATACGCTCAAGATAGCGTTTGCTTATTTCGATATTTTCTTCAATTGGTTCTTCAGAAAGATCGAGCATGTGAGAGCTGAAAAGCGGTTTTCCGGTTTCGGCAAAATTCTTTTCTCCTGCATCCAATAGTCCGTCAATCCAGGGCAGTAATTTTTTAGCAGCATGGTCAGTGTGAAGGATAACGCGCACACCATAGGCTTCAGCCAGTTCGTGAATGTGTTTAGCTCCGGCGATGGCACCCAGAACAGCAGCTTTATGCCCTTCCATTTTCAATCCCTTACCGGCATTGAAAGCGGCTCCACCATTTGAAAATTGAATCATTACTGGTGCATTTGCAGCAACTGCAGCTTCCATAACAGCATTTACAGTCGAAGATCCAACAACATTTACTGCCGGAATAGCAAAGCCATTAGCCTTTGCCACCTTAAATATGTACTGTAAATCATCCCCAGTTACAACACCCGGCTTTACAACATCTGATATTTTATTCATAATTCAATGATTAATTTTAATAATTCGCAAATTTACGTCTTTCTTACAACAATTTATACGGTAAAAGGTTAAGATTTGGTTAACAAAATTTTGGTTAGAAAAGGTGTTATAAATTTCTGAAATATAAATAAAATTGGTAAATTTATTTAATTCTTAATTCTTTCATTTTTAATTCTTTCATTAATATGGCAATCAATTACAAAAGTCTTGGTTTGGTGAACTCCAGAACAATGTTTGCCAAAGCTGTAAAAGGAAGTTATGCAATACCCGCATTTAACTTCAACAACATGGAACAACTGCAGGCGATTATCAAAGCCTGTGTAGAGACTAATTCTCCCGTTATTTTGCAGGTATCAAAAGGAGCGCGGGAGTATGCCAATCAAACTTTGCTCCGTTATATGGCTGAGGGAGCAGTTCAATACGCAAAAGAGATCAGCAACAGTGTTGGGATTCCAATTGTTCTGCATCTTGATCATGGCGATACCTTCGAAACGTGTAAAAACTGCATCGACATGGGATTCTCATCGGTGATGATCGATGGTTCGCACTTTCCGTACGAAAAGAATATCGAGATTACGCGCCAGGTGGTTGACTATGCCCATCAGTTTGACGTAACCGTCGAAGGGGAACTTGGGATTCTTTCAGGCATTGAGGATGATGTGGTAGCAGCAAAATCGATCTATACCAATCCTGACGACGTGATCGACTTCACCCAAAAGACAGGGGTTGATTCTTTGGCAATTTCTATCGGAACTTCGCATGGAGCCAATAAATTCACCCCTGCTCAATGTAAGCGAGACGAGAACGGTGTGCTGATCCCTCCACCACTCCGTTTCGACATTCTGGAAGAGATCGAAAGACGGATGCCCGGATTCCCCATCGTGTTACATGGCGCGTCATCGGTACCGGCCGACCTGATCAAAATAATCAACGAAAATGGCGGAGCGATAAAAGATGCCGTCGGTATCCCAGAGGAACAACTTCGCCGAGCCGCCGCCTCTTCGGTCTGTAAAATCAACATCGACTCCGATGGACGGCTGGCGATGACCGCTGCAATCAGGCAGGTATTTGTCTCAAAACCGGCTGAGTTCGATCCAAGAAAATACCTGGGTCCTGCCCGGGAGGCGCTTAAGGATTTGTACAAACATAAAATCAGCGAAGTGTTGGGTTCCAATGGAGCCGCAAATTAAAAGTATTATACAATTGCCACAGATTCGCTGATTAATAAAATAAATCATTACTGTCCGGAGGAAATTTAAAGATTCTTTGCTACACTACTATTGACAGTATTCTGCTGGTTATTTCTACAAGGAGATTCCTCACTTCGTTCGGAATGACAGAATTATGATAATCTGCCAATGAGAGGAGATTGCTTCGTCACTCCTTCGTCGTTCCTCGCAAAGACAGCTGTCAAGGGTTGAAGTAAAGGATAGGGGGGAGCAGGCGG
>CAIXCY010000261.1 GCA_903918045.1 uncultured Bacteroidia bacterium | reverse complement strand
TTGAAGGTAATTTATCCGGCGATAAAAAAGCAAGCACATTATCATTTTTAGGAGTAAGAGGTAAGAAAGTGATATCAGAAGTTGTAATTACCCGGGAGCTGGTCAAAAAGTATTTGCGAACAACCCCCGAAGATCTGATCACATTCTGGAATATGACAACCGTTGGTGGGATTCTTCTGGGAACGACCGGCAGTAATGGTCATTTTTCAAATGGTTTGGCCGCTTTGTATATCGCATGCGGTCAGGATGCTGCATGCGTGGGTGAATCATCTGTTGGGATTACCCGAATGGAGGTAAACAAAGCAGGTGATCTTTATGCTTCGGTATCACTTCCTAATCTTATCGTTGGTACGATTGGCGGAGGAACCGGTCTGCCTTCTCAAAAAGCCTGCCTCGATATTCTGAACCTATCCGGAAATAATAATTCAATGGCTTTTGCTGAAGTGGCTGCAGCTATCGTCCTGGCGGGTGAGTTATCGATTACCGGTGCAATTACAGCTGGAGATTTTACTCGTGCACATAAATTGCTTAGCCGGGGGAATGTCCATAATCTGTCGCCGGAATTATTATAAACACAAGCAAATTAATGATGATTTAAGTTGTCATTGAAATAATTAGAGGCTTTTTAATTTATTGAATCTTAATGAACAACTTATTACGTCACAGGCTTTATTTTATTTCCAACGAGAAAGATTGGATTATTTTTATCCATGGAATTGGCGGAAACTCCCGGACGTTTAGCTTGCAATTGAAGGCTTTCAAAAACCATTTTAATATTTTGATGCCTGATTTAAGAGGTCATGGATTATCCAAAAATATGCCCGGACCCGAATCCGGAAAATACTCACTCGAATTTATTTCAAAAGATATCATCCGGTTGATGGATTATCACAAAATAGAAAAAGCTAATTTTATTGGTTGTTCTTTTGGTGCTTCCTTGATACGAATTTTAGAGGTTGAGAATCCGCAGCGATTTAAATCGATCATCCTGACCGGTGCAGTGTTGAAAATTAAAACCAGTTTTTATCTGCTTCTTAAACTGGGCAGATATCTCTCCCCCTATGTTAACAACCATTTCCTATATATATTGGTCGCCTATTTTATTATGCCTTACCGGAACCATAGGAAGTCAAGACAGTTGTTTATCAAAACTTCCAAAGATATTTCAAGAAGGGAATATGCGTTGTGGCTGGCAATACTCGAGGAGGTTAAGCTCCGCATGGATGGTTTATTCTATGAGCCATTTATATCAAAATCTGTTTTACTCATTTCAGGGAACGAGGATCATGCGTTTCTTGAGGATTGCCTTAATTATTGCTCAGAAAATCAACGGGTAAATATGACTGTTTTGAAAAATTGCGGTCACCTGAGCAGCATTGAAAAATATGAGGAATTCAATACTTTAGCCCTGCAATTCCTTCAAAAAGAGGAGACAAAACATGTCGGAAGTTAATCTGATTCCATTATTTATCCTTTTCCTGATCGCAGGTTCAGGTGAAGTTAAGTCCCAGGAGCGATTCACCAATCAATTAGGTCAGTTGAATTATGAAAATCTTGACAATTGGTATTCCCTTCCTGTTAAAGAATCATTTATTATCGGAGGGGAAACTATCCGGCTGTTTCAGATTGGTGAAGAAACCGGTTCCAATTTCAATTCAGCTCCTGCCGCAGTTGAGTCTCCCTGGGAAACCTCGAATCTTCATGCTAAACTTGGAATTGATATTGCATGTGCCTGTGTCTTTCCTGAAAAGAGGGAAAATGGGTTTTGTTGTCGGATGGAAACCCGGGTACGGGGAATTCATGCGTTAGGATTCTCGATGGATGTACTGGTAACTGGTGCT
>CAIXCY010000260.1 GCA_903918045.1 uncultured Bacteroidia bacterium | reverse complement strand
TTTTCTTGAACCGCAATAATAAATTTTGCTTTTTTTAAAACTAAATCCTATTCCCTATTTTCCCTCAAATCTCTCAGTGAACGCCGACCCCATCTCGCTAAAACAGCTCCCTGAAATCGTGGTGCAAATGTAAACGGTTTTTCAATATCTGAAACAGATATTACAAAATAATTACAAAATAATAAATCATTGAAATAATATACTGTTATACAATACAATAAGGCCCACAGAATCTCTCTAAACAGAAAATAATACTATGTGATGCCGCACAAATGTCAGAAAACGCAGCAGGAAAACCGCAAAAATGCCCATTCGAAATCCTAAATGATTATTCGGATAACCAATTTTCACGAACATAAAGTGGAAATATAGACTGAAATTACATATTAATATGATTTATTTATCAAATATGCTATTTTTACACAATCTAATAAATGAGAAAAAAGTGTCTGATTGCATAGTTATTATACCAACCTATAACGAGAAAGAGAATATCAAACAGATAATTCTTAAAGTATTCTCATTAGTTGAAGATTTCAATATCCTTATAATAGATGACAACTCACCGGATGGAACTGCTGAAATCGTTCGGGGATTAATACCCTTATATAAGGATAAGTTGTTTTTAGTTGAGCGTGTAGGGAAATTAGGCTTAGGAACAGCTTACCTTAAAGGATTCGAATGGTCACTCGAGAATCACTATAAATACATCTTTGAAATGGATGCCGATTTTTCGCATGATCCGAATGATCTTGTCAGGCTTAAGCAGGCTTGTATCGAACAAGGCGCTGATCTTGTTATCGGATCGCGCTATATTTCAGGAATTAATGTAATAAACTGGCCTTTAAGAAGAGTTTTGATGTCCTATTTTGCCTCCGTCTTTGTACGTAAAGTCACAGGGATGCGTATTATGGATACAACTGCAGGATTTATCTGTTACAGAAATACTGTGCTGGAAACCCTAAATGCAGAAAACATTAAAATGAAAGGATATGGATTCCAGATTGAAATGAAATTTAAAACCTGGAAATACGGATTTAAAGTTATCGAGATTCCAATTATCTTCACAGACAGGAAAGAGGGTACTTCGAAAATGACCGGTGGAATCTTTGGAGAAGCTTTCTCTGGAGTTATAAAAATGAAACTAGCCAGTTTTTTCAGAACATATAAGCTGAAGCCAAACCGCAAACCAACAAATTAAGGAAATTATCACACAGATTAGCCCAAATAATTTTACCAAGAAAAAGATGAATGAAGTTCTAATGATTCATATTTTTTAGTTAATTTCACTCCATAAAAGATGACAACCACATTAATTCTAAACTATTTTTAAACAATCATGAGAGATATCGTCATCAAAGACGCCAGAGTTATCAATGAAGGTAAAATCCTTAGAGACACCAGTATTCTTATCCGAAACGGCATAATTGAGAAGATTTACAGAGACGAGGTACCCGCCAATATACTGGCTCAGGCAGAGGTCATTGATGCATCGGGCAAATTCCTTCTTCCTGGCATCATTGACGATCAGGTTCATTTCAGAGACCCCGGTCTTACACACAAAGGGGATATCGAAACAGAATCAAGGGCTGCCATTTCAGGGGGCATCACTTCATTTATGGAGATGCCTAATACCATTCCGCAGGCTGTTACCCAGGAATTACTCGAACAGAAATACAACCGGGCCTCAGAAGTATCACTTGCCAATTACTCCTTTTATATCGGGGCTACAAATGATAATCTGGAAGAGCTCTTAAAAACAGATCCTTCCAGAGTTTGTGGTATAAAGGTATTTATGGGATCCTCAACAGGGAATATGCTGGTTGACAATGTGGAAACCCTCTCTTCATTATTTTCTAAGTCAAAAATGTTGATTGCAACTCATTGCGAGGACGAACAAATAATACAGGCCAACATTGCCCTGGCACGTGAGAAGTTTGGAGAAGAGGTTCCAATGAGTGAGCATTCAAAAATAAGGGATACCAACGCCTGTTTTAAATCAACCTCTAAAGCGGTTGAACTGGCAAAGAAATTTGGTACCAGATTACATGTGTTACATCTTTCTACTGCCGGTGAAATTGCCTTATTTGAATCGGGGCCTGTTAAAAACAAAAAAATCACCAATGAAGTGTGTGTGCATCACCTGTGGTTTTCAGAAGCTGACTATGAAAAAAAGGGGACCCATATAAAATGGAACCCAGCTATCAAATCCGCCAACGACCGTCAGGCATTACTGAAAGGGATTGCTGAAAACAGGATTGATGTAATCGCAACCGATCATGCACCCCATACGCTGGAAGAAAAAGACCAGACCTATTTCAAATCGCCATCCGGGGGGCCACTTGTGCAACATTCACTGGTTGCAATGCTTGAGATGAGTCGTAATGGTAAGATTTCGATGGAGAAAGTAGTGGAAAAGATGTGCCATGCTCCGGCTGACCTTTTCGGGATCGAAAAACGGGGATACATCAGAAAGGGATATAAAGCTGATCTTGTAATTGTTGACGCAGCCCGATGGACCGTTTCAAAAGAAAATATCCTCTCCAAATGCGGATGGTCTCCCTTCGAAGGTGAATCATTCTACTACTTTGTAAGTCAGACATTTGTAAATGGAAACCTTGTTTATGAAAACACCAATCCAAATAATAAAGGGACTTTTCATGAAGAGATCAAGGGGGAAAGGCTTACTTTCAACCGGAATCAATTATAGCTTTATTATTCTTACCGCATTCACGCTTATAGCGGTTGCATGTCATTCACCTGCAAAGGAAAAGAAACCTATTGGGGAATCATTTGGGAAAATTATTTATGATACTTATATAATTAATCGTGATTCGACAGACTCATGGGGTGATGAATGCCTGGCAGGATTTAAGAGAGGTGCAATGATTGATTATCTTTTTGATAAGGTATACGATGGAAAAATTATCCCTACCGATTACTTTACCGGTGAAATAATAGGACTCAATCAACTTAAAAATTGGGAAACAGAAGGTCTGTTTCTCAGGAAAAACATAAGTAAGATCCAATTTGAAGAGCAATGGATATGGGATAAAGAGAAATCGGTTATGGTCAAACGGATCCTATCGATGACTATTGCCTACGAGGTTTTCGATAATACAGGAAAATCGAGAGGGCAAAAACCAATCTTTAAATTAATATTCAATAAAGAGTAATTAGGCTACTTCATTAGAAACCGGGCTGTCGTACGGGTTCTTTGTGCGACAAAGACTGTTCTTTTTCCGGTCATTTGCTGAATTACCTCTTCATTATAATACCTGATTGTCAATAATTCAAGACCTTCGTTATAATGAACAACAAATCTGCGTTTTAATTCGTCAATTAACCGGTCAAATCCTCTTTCTGGTTGGTCAATAGCCACTGAGAAATTCATGGCTGATTGTTGAACCAGGTTCACTTTAATGCGGTATTGGGCAAAAAGCTTATATATTTTACTGATACTCTCCTCTGCAATAAACGAAAAATCAAGAGGTGAAATTGTAATCAGGATCAAATCCTCCTTTGAGATAAATACAGGAACGTAGGTCATTACATGATCAATCCGGCAAATAATTGAACCTTCCTTTTGCGGCTCGATAAACGAACGGACATAAAGTGGGATTTCTTTTTCAACCAGAGGTTTCATCGTTTTAGGATGGATTACCTTTGCTCCGTAGTAGGTCATCTCAACCGCCTCGCGGTAAGAGAGCATGTCCAGCTTTTGGGTCACCTCAAATTTATGAGGGTCTGCATTCATGATCCCAGGGACGTCCTTCCATATCGTCACATTTTCACTATCCAATATATTGGCCAAAATAGCTGCGGTATAATCTGATCCCTCACGCCCCAAGGTTGTTGTCTGATCAGTAACCGTTGCTCCAATAAAGCCCTGAGTGATATAGATCCGATTTTCTATGAAATTGAATTGCGAATGGATTAAACTACCAGATAGCAACCAGTCAATATTCCCTTCCCGCCAGGTTGCATCAGTTCTTAATCCTTTACGGATATCCACCCACTGATTTTGAATTCCTCTGAAATTTAGATAAGTGCTAATAATTTTGGAGGATAGGATTTCACCGAGTGAGACGATCTGGTCGTACTCAAAATCATAATCGAGTGATGGCTGTTGTCCTAAATGGGATTCTAAACGCTCAAAATCCGCACTGAAAAAATGGTTCTGATCAGTTGGATGATCCCCTAAGAGGCCTTCAATAATCCGCGTGTGAAATTGTTTTAATCCAATTAAATCAAGCTGTAACTTCTCCTTATTCCCATTAAAATAATTCCTGGTTAACTCTTCAAGTGCATTAGTCGTTTTCCCCATTGCAGAAACGACAATTACAAGCTGATCAGGATAATTCTGTACAATTGCAGCCAGATTACGAACACCTGCCGCGTCCTTCACCGATGCACCACCAAACTTGAATACCTTCATTTTTAATTGGTTGAGAAATATGATTAAGACCAAATTTAATGCACCAAAATTATGAAAACATCATTGAAAAAACCGGCTTACAATCAAAATAAAATCCCAAAATATATTTTGTATCTTTGTTGACCTTAAAAAGTGACAAGTAGAATATAAATAACTACATTATAATTAATTACATGGCATTCATTAACGAAAATTATCTGAAATTAAAAGCAGGATATTTATTCCCCGAAATTGGTCGCAGAGTTAGAGAATTTGCAGCAGCTTATCCCGACAAAGACATAATCCGAATGGGTATCGGAGATGTAACCCAACCCTTGACCCCCACTATTTTAAAAGCTTTCCACGACGGAGTGGAAGAGTTGGGAAATAAGAATACCTTTAAGGGATATGGTCCTGAACAAGGCTATGACTTTCTGCGTGAAGCTATTGCACTTAATGACTATCAGCAGCGTGGAGTGGAAATCTCTGCCGATGAGATATTTGTTTCTGACGGCTCAAAATGTGATACAGGAAATATACAGGAGATCTTCGGAGATAAAAATATTATTGCAATTTGCGATCCGGTTTATCCCGTTTACGCTGATACTACGGTGATGTCAGGAAAAACCGGTGAGTGTCAGTCGAACGGCTATTTTGACAATATTGTGTATATGCCATGTAACGAAGCGAATGGTTTTATTCCTGAATTACCAGTCACAAGACCAGATCTTATATTCCTATGCTTTCCGAATAATCCAACCGGGACCGTTGCAACAAGAGCGATTTTGAAAACCTGGGTCGATTATGCAATTGCTAATAAAAGTATCATTTTATATGATGCAGCTTATGAAGCTTATATTACAGACGATTCAATTCCTCATTCAATTTTTGAAATCGAAGGGGCCCGGAATGTAGCTATTGAATTCCGGAGTTTTTCTAAGACGGCTGGTTTTACGGGAACACGATGTGCGTTTACAGTAATCCCAAACGAACTATTTGCATACGATGAGCAAGGAAACCAGGTTGCTGTAAAGCCGTTGTGGATGCGAAGGCACACAACAAAATTTAACGGAGTTTCCTACCCGGTACAAAAAGCTGCTGCAGCCATCTATTCAGACGAGGGGAAAAAGGAGATCAAGGGTTTAATTAGATACTATCTTGAAAACGCTCGTTTAATCAGAGAGAGCCTCACCGAAGCCGGCTATACAGTCTTTGGCGGGATAAATGCCCCTTATGTCTGGGTAAAAACTAAAAACAACCTCACTTCCTGGGAATTTTTCGATAAACTCCTAAACGAGACAAACGTAGTTGGGACTCCGGGTTCAGGATTTGGCCCGTCCGGAGAAGGTTACTTCCGTTTTTCAGCGTTTGCCGACCGTGACAAGGTGATTAAAGCAATGGAACGAATTAAAAATATATCCTACTAGAAAAAAGGGATACTACCATTCCGGCTTCCCATGAAGTTGTAATAAGTGGTATCCTTTTTCTAAATCCTTCCTCTTAAGAAAGGACAAGCATCTATTCTTAACCTGAACACAACCAAAACCCCAAAACATACATCCTAACATTGTGAGTAGTCACAAATTGAATTTTTAAACACGAAGTTCCGCAGTGCATGCTAATTTAATTCAATCAATGGCACAAGAAATGGCAAAAAGAAACATACGAATCGCTGCAATAATTCTGATTATTTCCTTAGTATTCAATTCTTTGGGGTATTGCCAGTTGTTTTTTCCCGAAGATATGATCAATGTGAAGGGACAAGTAATCGATGAATTAACAAAGGAAGCTGTTGGTTATGTACAGGTTCTCAATATGCGGATTCGCGGAGGGACAATGACCGATGCGAACGGGAATTTCTCGGTTCAGGCAGACCCAATGGATACCCTGACTTTCAAATCGCTGAATTACAAAGACAAAAAAGTGCCTGTCAATACGATCATCCATACAGAAAACGGAGTTGCAAAAATCTCCCTTTCGCCGACAAGGATACTGCTTGGTCAGGTGGAGGTAGAAAGTTCAGGACCCAAGGTAAATATGAATGGAATAAAGATAGGAAAATCGGTTTCTGTTCCGGTCGAGTTACGAAGTGATTATTTTGCATCAAAACCGAAAACCTTTACCGCATTAACCAAACCCTTGTCTTTCGTTTCGTACTATCTGAGTAAAGATGAAAAAGAGAAGCGGGCTACACTTACTGCGATCCATTCGGAAAAAGACTGGCAAATTCTTTCCCTGGTATACAATAAAGATGTCATACAAAAAGTTTCAGGATTTGAAGGGGATGCCTTGGAGGATTTTATGCTCTATTGCAATGCATTTAATGGTTTGCCAATAAATGCATCTACATATGATGTTGAGAAACGGATCCGTGAGCTACTGATTGAATATATCGATAAGAAATCTAAAGAGAAACCACCAAAACTGTGAAACTACCCGAATTTGAAGCTATAATCGATGCGCATCAACGAATTGGAAAATATATTCATAACACTCCCGTATTGACAAGTTCTGCCATTAACCGGATAACCGGGGCAGAATTATTCTTCAAATGTGAAAATCTTCAAAAAACAGGGGCATTTAAATTTCGGGGTGCATGCAATGCAATCTTTTCACTTTCTCCTAAACTAGCATCCCATGGAGTTGGAACCCATTCGTCCGGAAATCATGCCGCCGCTTTGGCGCATGCTGCATCCCTGCGAGGAATCACGGCGCATATCGTAATGCCATCAAATTCGCCGGAAATAAAGAAAAAGGCCGTTGAGGGCTATGGCGGAATTATCACGTATTGCGAGCCGACACTCGAGGCAAGGGAATCAACACTTCAACGCATTGCAGACTCAACCGGTATTGAAATCATCCATCCTTACAACAACATTAAGGTAATTGCAGGGCAAGGGACTGCAGCAAAGGAACTTATGGAGTCCTATCCTGATCTGGATCTTGTGATTTGTCCTGTTGGAGGCGGCGGCTTATTGTCGGGAACTGCGTTATCTGTAAAATCTTTATCTCAAAAATGCCGTGTTATTGCTTCAGAACCAGCCGGGGCAGACGATGCCTATCGCTCTTTTAGAGCTGGTTATATTATTCCATCTCTCCATCCAAAAACAATCGCCGATGGACTTTTAACCTCTTTGGGTGAGATTAACTTTGCGATTATCATCCGAAATGTTGATGATATTATTACTGTTACTGAGGAATCAATTATCCAGGCGATGCGACTGATCTGGGAAAGGATGAAACTTATTGTCGAGCCCTCTTCTGCAGTTCCATTAGCCGCTATTCTCGAAAACAAGAAGTTGTTCAGTAACCAAAGAATCGGAATTATCCTATCGGGAGGGAACCTTGATCTGACAAATTTGCCATTCTGAGACTATATTCTTTTCAACATGTCCCGCAATCGATTTGCAACAAACACATTTTTCACCTAAGTTTGAAAAAAAGAGCCATTGGAAATTAACAAAACAATATTAGGAATTGACCCGGGATCAAATATTATGGGATATGGTGTTCTTCGGATTACAAAGAACAAGGCAGAGGTTGTTGCACTTGGAGTGATAAAGACGGCAGGGTTTTCAGGGCACTACCAGAAACTCAGCCACATTTTCGACCGTACGCTCTATCTTGTTGACGAATATAAACCAGACGAAACAGCTCTTGAAGCACCATTTTTCGGCAAGAACGTACAATCGATGTTAAAACTTGGTCGGGCGCAGGGGGTAGCGATGGCTGCCTCACTCTATAGAAAAGTGCCAATTTTTGAGTATGCACCGCTAAGGATTAAGCAAGCGATAACCGGTAATGGATCAGCCACAAAGGAGCAGGTTGCTTATTTCTTAAAACAGATGTATAACATTGAAATAATGCCCAGTGATCTGGATGCTACCGATGGACTTGCCACAGCAGTCTGCCACTTTCTTCAATTAAAGAATCCCGCATCAGGGAACACAACAAAGAACTGGGAGGAGTTTATCCGAAAAAATCCGGGAAGGGTGAGATAAGTATTTATTCAAGCGAATTCACAGGCTATTTTTGTGGCAATCTCCGAAAATTGATCGGATGTAAATTTAAGTTTGGGCTTCAGAAAGTTAATGTCACTTTCACTGTTCAATGGAATCAGATGGATATGGGCATGTGAAACTTCCAACCCCAACACCGCCACTCCCACTTTTTTACATGGAATTGCCTTCCTGAGTGCCAATGCCACACGTTTAGAAAAAAGCATAAGCCCTGAAAGATCATTATTGTCCAGATCAAAAAGATAATCAGTTTCTATCTTTGGAATCACTAATACATGGCCTGTTGCAATCGGGAAAATATCGAGAAAAGCAAGGTAATGATCATCTTCCGCCACTTTATAGCATGGGATCTCACCGGCTACAATTTTTGAGAAGATACTGGCCATTGTTAAAAATTTAGTTAATTAAATACCTAATTCAATATTTATTATCTCGAATGGAATAATCCCTGAAGGGACTTTAATATCCACGGTATCACCTATTCGTTTACCCAGTAACCCCTGTGCTATGGGTGTATTAACACTGATCTTCCCTATTTTCAAATCCGCTTCATGTTCAGAAACGATTGTATAGGCGGTTGTTGAATTATTCAGCCTGTTTTTTATTGTTACTTTATTCATGATTTGAACCACATCTGTTTCAATCTTCGACTGATCGATAATCCGGGCGCTCGCCAGTTGGGTCTGCAACATCGCAATTTTAGCCTCAAGCATCCCCTGGGCATCCTTCGCTGCATCATACTCTGCATTTTCAGAGATATCGCCCTTCTCAATAGCCTCCCCTATATTTTTGGAAATAGCCGGTCTATCGACATTAACCATTTGCTCCAATTCTGCCTTAAGCTTTTTCAGGCCCTCTGCAGAAATATAAGTAATTTTGCCCATAAGGTAATAAGTTTTGCTGATATTACATAAAAAACAAGAAGAACTCCGGTATACCGGAACTCTTCCAGACTGAATAAATACAAATTTAAAAATATTCTTTAAGAAAAACGCAAAATTCCAACTGAAAAATATTCTTATCTAAATTTTTACGGTTTTAAAACACTTTCAAAGATTGGTTACATATCACATCCGGATGATCTTAGTCTGTGAATTCAAATTGCCCTTAACAATTCAGATCCATTTTAATTATCTTTGCGACGTACAAAAACATATATAATGACTAGTCTAAAGCATATTATCTTTAAGCAAATCGGTATTGCACTATTCATATTTCTAGTATGTATAAGTTGTTCGAAGGATCAGAACTCCTTCTTACCTTCTGTTCGGGTTAATATTCCGATCTCATTTGCTAATTATAATTTCTTAACGATCCCTGGTAATTCTGCTGTTTTCGAGAATCAAGGGGTAAAAGGGGTAATTTTAGTATGTGTAGACCCGGGTACTTCGCAATATTTTGCCTATGATGCCTGCTGTCCCAACGAAAAAGATTATTCAGGAACAGTGGTTGTCCAACCAGTCAAGAATCTTGTTTCACCACCTTCTACAATTTTCAGCAGTGATTTTTTCGGAATCTGTAATATTTGCGGATCAAAGTTTAACCTGATGGGGGGAGGTCAACCGGTTAAGGGACCAGCGACTCATTATCTTCAGAGTTACCATGTAATTACAGGATTCGACAGCCTCACAATTACAAACTAGGCTGGTAAAGTGCAAAATGTAAAATACAAATCCTGAATAAATTGAACATTGCATTTTAGATTTTGCACTTTTGTTGATTTATAATCGACATCAATACCTGTAATATTCAGGCTTGTAAGGACCGGAAACTGCCATGCCGAGATATTCAGCCTGCCTGGTAGTTAATACGGTGAGTTTAACTCCTAGTTGTTCCAGATGCAATCTGGCAACCTCCTCGTCAAGATGTTTTGGCAACCTGTAAACTCCGATTTCATATTGTTTATTCCACAACTCGAGTTGTGCAAGAGTTTGATTTGTAAACGAGTTACTCATAACAAAGGAAGGGTGACCGGTAGCGCATCCCAAATTAACAAGACGACCTTCAGCCAGTAAGAATATCGCATGGCCATCGGGATAGATATATTTATCTACCTGCGGTTTTATATTTATTTTGGTAATTCCTTCCCACTTTTCCAGACGTGAAACCTGAATCTCATTGTCAAAATGACCAATATTACATACAATTGCCTGATCTTTCATGCCTGCCATATGTTCTGCGGTAATAACATCAAGATTGCCTGTAGTCGTGACAAAGATATTTCCTTCACTGACAGCCTCCTCCATTGTCTTCACCTCAAAACCCTCCATTGCAGCCTGCAAGGCACAGATCGGATCGATTTCTGTAATAATCACGCGGGCACCATAACCGCGCATTGATCTTGCGGATCCTTTACCAACATCACCATAACCTGCTACAACAACCACTTTACCAGCAATCATCACATCGGTAGCCCTCTTGATACCATCTGCCAAGGATTCGCGACAACCATAAAGATTATCAAACTTAGATTTTGTAACCGAATCATTCACATTAAATGCCGGGAACAATAATTTCCCCTGCTCAACCATCTGATAGAGGCGGTGAACCCCGGTAGTTGTCTCTTCAGATACCCCTTTAATCTCCTTTGCCTGACGGGTCCACCGATTAGGATCAGCCAGTAATACCTGCTTCAGGATCTTATTCAGTTCAATTTCGTCCTCTGCATGAACCTCCTCATCAAGAATTGCGCTATCTTTTTCCGCTTCCACTCCACGATGAATCATCATTGTAGCATCTCCACCATCATCGACAATTAAGGTAGGTCCGTTTCCTTCTCCAAAATCAAGGGCCCGCTCGGTACACCACCAATACTCGGAAAGCGTTTCACCTTTCCATGCAAAAACAGGAATACCTGCAGCCGCAATAGCCGCAGCAGCATGATCCTGGGTAGAGAAAATATTGCAGCTGCACCATCTCACAGTTGCCCCCAGCTCTACCAAAGTTTCAATCAGCACGGCCGTTTGGATCGTCATGTGCAAAGAGCCCATTATTTTAGACCCCGCCAATGGCTTTTGCAATCCATGTTTCTGACGAAGTGCCATCAATCCTGGCATCTCTTTTTCTGCAATTTCAATCTCCTTCCGACCAAATGCTGCCAATGAAATATCTTTTACCCTGAAATTTTCTGTTTGATTACTCATTAAATGATATGTTAAAACTGTTATTTATTAAAATATTTATTATTCTATAGTCTCTGTGGAAAGAATTTCAAGAGATTTAACCCTGTCTTTGCCGAGTTGATCCTTTAATTGTTCAATTCCATCAAATTTTTTCTCATCCCTGATTTTTTCAATAAAAAAAACAGTGATGTCAGAATTGTAAATATCCTCGTTAAAATCAAAGATATTTACTTCAATCGTTTTATGATCTGCATTTTCGTTCACTGTCGGACGCATCCCAATATTTAACATCCCCTTAAAAAGTTTTCGGCCGGTTTCGACGAGCACCGCATAAACCCCATCACAAGGAACCAATTTATGGCGGTCATGCGTATCTATATTAGCAGTTGGGAACCCGATTGTTTGTCCAAGTCTGTTTCCTTCGACTACCTTACCGGATAAGGGGTATCGATATCCCAGAAAATGGTTCGCCTTTGAAACATTGCCCTCTGCAAGTGCCGACCTAATCTTTGTGGAACTTACAACCTTATTATCAACAACAAGCTGGGATAGTTGTTCAACTTTAAAACCAAGTGATTGTGAAAGTGCTTCAAGAGAATTAAAATCACCTTTACGACCTTGTCCGAAACGATGGTCATACCCAACTACCAGACTGGAGATATTCATCTCTTTGACCAAAATATTTTCTACAAACTCATCATAAGACAATCGTGAAAAGGCTTCGGTGAAAGGATAGATCACCAGATGGTCAATTCCTATTTTCTTCATCAGGAGAATTTTCTCATTTTTGGTAGATAAAAGTCGCAGAGAATCCTCCTGAGGTGCTATAATGATCCGGGGATGTGGTTCAAAGGTAAATACGACCGATTCTCCACCTGATAAAGCGCTAAGCTGTTTCAGCTCAGAGATGACTTCACAATGACCCAGGTGTACTCCGTCAAATGTTCCGATGGTAACCACGGGTTTGACAGCTTTAAATTTTTCTAAATTGTAATGAATTTGCACGCAATAATATTTTCAGGATGTAAAAATAGTCAAAAATCAAATGCTTAAAGTCTTCGCAGCCTATTAAAGAAGATAAAATAGGTAAATGCCATCCTACCTGATTGGTTTTAACAAGGATTTTATACTTTTGTTGACTTTAGAATCAGTTTGATTATGTTTTAATTTCAGGCCGCAAGGACTAAACAATATTAACTATCTACATATTAGATTCATATCCAAATTTTCATGAAAAAGGCATATTATTTTTTGATCATACTTTTCCTCCTGTCTGCATGTGGAAGAAACTCAAACTTTACAATATCCGGACAATTGAATGGTGGTGCAGGGAAAACAATATATCTCAATAAACTACTAATTAGCAATCAATTAATCACAGATTCAATTCAACTAAACAGTTCAGGAGAGTTCAAATTTAAAGGGAATGCATCCTCTCCAACTTTTTATCTTCTAAAACTGTCGAAGAATAGCTATGTTACGTTACTGGTAGACTCTACCGAGAATGTCCGTGTTAACGGATCCTATAATAATTTCACACGTGATTATAAAATTTCAGGATCAACTGGTTCGGAAATGCTACGAGATTTAGACGGCAGGTTTATTAAGGCAAAGACTCAGCTTGACTCGATTCGGGTACTCTATAATTCATTGAAAAATAACCCGGTTTATGCTACTAAAGTTGAAGCTTTGAACTCCCGTTATAATGGAATTGCAACAGAACATTCAAATTATGTTACATCCTTTGTTAAAAGAAATCCATTTTCGCTGGCATCGGTTTACGCATTATATCAGAAATGGGATGAATCCAATTTTGTAATTAATGATTTACAGGCAATGAAAACGGCAGCTTCTGCTCTTTATTCAGTATATCCTAAAAATGAGCAGG
>CAIXCY010000259.1 GCA_903918045.1 uncultured Bacteroidia bacterium | reverse complement strand
CTTCTTTCACCATTATGCTCCCAACAATGCAGTTTTGGTAATATCCGGTAATATCTCAACTGACGAAGCCTTTCGATTGGCCGAAAAATGGTTTAGTGACATTCCGCAAAGGGAATTAAAGAACAGTCTGATTTTACCCGAACCTTTCCAGACCACTGACAGGGAACAGACCGTACACCGCGATGTCCCTATTGACACATTTTTCGTGGCATGGCACATGTGTTCAAGGCTCGATCACGATTTTTATGCGGCAGATCTTCTAACTGATATTTTATCGGGGGGAAATTCTTCACGTGTTGAAGAGCGGCTTGTGAAAGGGCAGAAACTCTTTGCCGAGGCAGATGTGTTTTTAAGCGGAGAAAACGATCCTGGTCTTCTGGTGGCTACCGGTAAAATGAATGAGGGAATTGACTTTGAAACCGGACGCAAAGCCCTTATTGAAGAGGTAATGAAAACAACCGAATCCCTTGTTACCCCCAATGAACTCGAAAAAGTCAAGAATAAAGTAGAGGCAGAACAGGTTTACAATGAAATAGGATACCTTGAAAAGGCGATGCAACTGGCAGCCTATGAAATCCTTGGCGATGCCAGGCAAATAAACCAGCAGGACGACCATTACCGAAATGTTACAGCTGAAGAGATCAGAAACACAGCATCCCGGATTTTGCGGGCAGGGAACTGCAACACATTAAATTACTTATCCTTAAAAAAATAATTGATGACTCTAAAAAGAAATACTCCGCCGCCTATATTTGGTGTTGACCGGGTGGAATACATCGAACCAAGCGGGTATAAGTTAAATAATGGGGTCGAATTATTTACAATGAATAGTGGTGATCAGGAGGTAGTGAAAATTGATTTTTCTTTCCGGGCTGGCAGTTGGTATAGTCAGTCGAGATTAGATAGTCTAATGGCCGCCCTGATGCTCCAGGAGGGGACTGGTTCGATGAAAGCCTCTGAAATTGCAAATACCTTCGACTTTTACGGGGCTCAGTTTTCCTCCTCTTCATCCTATGATTTCAACTATATCACTCTCCTTTGCTTAAAAAAATACCTTCCAAAACTCCTTCCGATGGTTTCGGAGATTATTCGCAACCCCTCTTTCCCGGAAGAGGAGTTTGAAATCATGCGCCAGAAAAGAAAACAGAGGGCTATTGTAGATGCCGGAAGGGTGGGGTTAATTGCACAGAAAGGTTTTTTGCGCAACCTGTTTGGCGAAGGTCACCCCTATGCCCCTGTTACATCCCCCGCATCTTACGACACAATATCATTGAACGACGTAAAATCACATTATACGAAGTTTTACCGTTCGGATAATATGGCCATTACCGCATCCGGATTCATCGATTCGGAAGTGATTCAACAGATAACCGATAACTTCAGTGTTTCGTGGGGAAATCCCAACCAGGCAGAACGGACCAACAATCACCCGTTACCTGTCGCCAATCGCCAGATGTTTATTGAGAAGGAGGGTGCAAATCAAAATGCAATTGCGATTGGGAAACTCTTCCCAACTCAGAATCACCCCGATTTCCCAGGTATAAAGCTGCTTTGTACCATTCTGGGTGGTTATTTCGGATCACGGTTAATGTCAAATATCCGCGAAGATAAAGGTTATACCTATTCAATTCAGGCCTCGCCAATCTCATTTCTGCATAACGGGGTTTTTCTGGTCTTTGCTGAAGTTAAAACCGATAAAACAGAGGAAACAGTAAAGGAGATCTTTCATGAAATGGAGATACTTAACTCTGAATTGATCACCGAAAAAGAGCTGATCCCAATCCAAAACTACCTCCTGGGCAGAATTCTGGAAGATTTCGATGGACCATTTGCGAGAGCACAAACATTTTCATCACTGAGAGAGGTCAATCTGAATTTTGAATATTACGACAAACTGATTGATGCGATTAAATCAACCACTCCTGCCCAGCTCAGAGATATCTCACAAAAATACCTTGACCCCGAATCGATGAGTACCATTATTGCCGGGATCAGGTAATTCGGCGATTAGGCAAATCGGTAATTTGACAATTTGGTAATTCGACAATTTGGCAATTTGATATTTATATTGGTGCCCGGATAAAAATGAAAGATTCTTCGCTTTGCTCAGAATGACAACAGGTTATGATTCCGGATAGGAGAAGGGGGTTGGAAGTGGCTCCGCCACT
>CAIXCY010000258.1 GCA_903918045.1 uncultured Bacteroidia bacterium | reverse complement strand
GCTTCCAGATTTGATGACCCCACCTTATTCTGTTGGGGAAGGTGTTCAGACTGTTCAAACCAGGTTCGGAACAATCGGAGTTATGATTTGTGCCGATTCTTTTAGTGACAATCTGCTGGAAATTATGCAAAAAAAGAAACCGGACTTGCTGCTAATCCCTTATGGCTGGGCTGCCCCTGAAAATGAGTGGCCGGATCATGGAAAGGAACTGCTCAAAGTAGTAATGAAAGCTGCCACAAAAGTTAATTGTCCGGTTATAGGAACAAATCTTATCGGTCAGGTTTCACACGGCCCTTGGACCGGACAAATCTATGGAGGACAAAGTGTTGCTTTTGACCCTGGGAAAGATATTTTGATGGTAGGTAAAGACAGGGAAAGGGATATCGTGATTACTAAAATAGAAGTACACAACTAATAAATTCAAAAAATTAAAACTTATCAAATGAAATACTCCATTTTTCTTTTCATAGTTTCAATTCTTCTTAACCAGTCCTGTTCATCGGATCGTACCCAAAAAACCAGGGACGATGAGGTCTGGAACAGTGAAATCATTTACCACGTATTCCAACGAAGCTTTTACGATTCAAATGGCGATCGCAATGGAGACCTGAATGGACTAACTCAAAAACTTGACTATCTTAAAGAGTTGGGGGTGACTACTATATTATGCACACCACTTTATGAATCAGATTTCTATCATAATTATTTCGCCAAAAATTATGACAAAATCGATCCCAAATATGGTACCATGGAGGATTATCTGGCTATGATAAAAGCAATCCACCGGAAAGGGATGAAATTTATTATGGATATGGAAACCCAATATGCCCAAAATGGGAATAAATGGTTTGATGATTCCTATAAAAATCCGCGTTCGACCTATTCTGAATTTATTTATTACAGCGATTCGCTAAACCAGCATCCTGATCAGTTTTATGTACAATCGGGCTCTGATCTGGTTTTTTTCAGGGGATGGCCCGATACAAAATCAAATATAGTATATCTTAACCTGAATAATAAAAAGGTTAAGGATTGGACGAAAACTTTCTACGCTCACTGGGTCGATCCCAACAATGATGGGAAATTCGATGATGGTGTTGATGGTTTCCGTATTGACCATATGATGGATAACCTCGATAATAAAGGGACATTTACCAACATGTTCGTTAACTTCTGGGAACCGGTTTTCAAATACTGTAAAGCGATAAATCCCAAACTATTTGTAGTCGGCGAGCAATCGAACTGGGCCGAATATGGTGAGGATATGATTGTTAAAGGTGGCATTGATGCGAGTTTTGGATTTCCAATATATTTTGCAATCGCGGGAACTCCCTCATTTTTTATCGGCAAATCGGCCGACTCAACTTTAAGAAATGATCTTAATGCAAATAATATAGGAAAACAGGTAGAACAAACTTTAACAAAAATCCCTAAGGGTAAGTACTTCATCAATTTTCTTGAGAACCACGATACCCAAAGATTTGCGACAGCCGTTAAAGATGACAAAAGGAAAATGGAATGCGGTGCAATTTTAAATATTTTATTGCCTGGAATTCCCTCAATCTATTACGGACAGGAATTAGGAGTTACCGGGCAGATAGGTGATTGGGGTTATGATGTCAACCATGTACCTGTTCGGGAAGCCTTTCCATGGACTCCAAATCCGGAAGATTCAGGTACAGCTGTATTTTATAAAGATTCCGGACCATGGTGGAATAAATCATATTTTAAAACTGGTGCTTCAGCAAAACTCGCCTTATCGGTTCAGCAAAAAGATCCTGAATCATTATGGAATTTGTATCGCCGGCTTATTCATTTCCGAAGAGACAGCAAAGCAATTAGGGAGGGTAATTTCATCCCATTGCAAACCGGCTCACAGGATATTTTAGCCTTTTCAAGAGAGAATAATGGCGAAAAGGTTATTGTAATGCTGAATCTTTCCGGACAAAAAGTAAAAACTGGTTTACCTTCATTAAAAAAGTCATGGTATGAGTCCAGAACCACTATTAAAGGCGATACTCTTCACCTCCAGCCCTACGGTTATGCAATTTGGAGGCAGTAATTATCTCAGCTCGGGCATAAGCCATAATATCATTGAAACATTAAACTTGCAGGATTATATTTAACGTTTTTCAAAGGTGGCGAATCTTACACCACAATCCTTTCCATTTCACCCGTTTTTCCTATTTTTGTTCCCTTGTTGAAAGGACTCCTGAATATGGGCGTTTAACAGAAGATTAATTTGAATGAAAAACACCAATAGTGATGATTGAAATCCCAAGCAAATACGATCCTTCGATAGTTGAGGACAAATGGTATAAATACTGGATGGAGCAAAACTTCTTCCATTCTGAACCCGATGAGCGTGAGCCTTATACCATTGTAATTCCGCCACCTAACGTGACCGGAGTATTGCATATGGGACACATGCTGAATAACTCGATTCAGGATATCCTGGTGCGCCGCGCCCGGATGCAGGGGAAAAATGCCTGCTGGGTACCCGGAACCGATCATGCCTCAATTGCCACCGAGGCGAAGGTTGTTGACAAATTACGTAAGGAGGGAATCTCAAAGGACGACCTCACCCGCGACGAATTTCTGGCCCACGCCTGGGAATGGACCGACAAACACGGGGGTATCATCCTCGAACAACTTAAAAAACTTGGCGCCTCATGTGACTGGGAACGCACCTGTTTCACGATGGACAAGGTTCGTTCCGAATCGGTTATCAAAGTCTTTATCGATCTGTATAATAAAGGGTTAATTTATCGTGGGGTGCGGATGGTCAACTGGGACCCGGCGGCCAAAACCGCAGTTTCGGATGAGGAGGTCAATCACAAAGAGGAAAAATCAAAATTATACTACGTCAGGTACCTTATCGAAGGGACTACTGATGAATATGTTACAGTTGCAACTACCCGGCCTGAAACAATTTTAGGTGACACAGCAGTTTGTGTCAACCCGAATGACAACCGGTTTCGCCATCTTACAGGAAAAAAAGTATTTGTTCCGCTGATCAATCGACTGGTTCCGATTATTCAGGACGAATATGTCGATATTGAATTTGGTACAGGGTGTCTGAAGATTACCCCTGCCCACGACATCAATGACTATGAGATCGGATTGCGTCATCAGCTGGAGGTTATCGATACCTTCAATGACGATGGTACTTTAAGTGAAAAAGCACAATTACTCGTTGGTGTCGACCGGTTCGAGGCGCGGAAACAGATTATACCTATGCTCGAAGCTGCAGGTAATCTGGTAAAAATTGAGGATTACACGAATAAAGTTGGATATTCAGAACGTACAGATGTTGCTATTGAGCCAAAACTTTCGGCTCAGTGGTTTCTGAAAATGACGGATATAACCAAACCAGCTGCAGCTGCAGTTGAGGAGGATGAGATTAAATTCTACCCTGCAAAATTTAAAAACCTCTACCGTCACTGGATGGAGAATATCAAAGACTGGTGTATCTCGCGGCAGCTCTGGTGGGGTCATCGGATACCGGTTTATTACCTTTCGGACGGTTCGTTTGTAGTTGCTGAGAGTGATGAGCTGGCAGTGGAACAGGCACGCCTCAAGAGTGGGAATAATGAGCTTACAATAAACGATTTGCGCCAGGATGAAGATGTGCTTGATACCTGGGCCTCCTCGTGGCTATGGCCGATTGCTGTTTTCGATGGCATCAACAACCCTGAAAATAAAGAGATTAACTATTATTATCCAACCAATGATCTGGTAACTGCTCCAGAAATAATTTTCTTCTGGGTGGCAAGGATGGTTATTGCGGGTTATGAATACAGGGGTAATCGTCCAATTAAGAATGTTTATTTTACCGGAATTGTTCGTGATAAACAGCGTCTCAAGATGTCCAAATCGTTGGGCAACTCCCCCGATCCGCTTGATCTGATTGCAAAATATGGCGCCGATGGGGTAAGGGTTGGAATGTTGTTCTGCTCACCTGCCGGCAATGACATCCTGTTTGATGAATCTCTTACAGAACAGGGGCGTAATTTTAGTTCCAAGATCTGGAACTCCTTCCGTTTAATAAAAGGG
>CAIXCY010000257.1 GCA_903918045.1 uncultured Bacteroidia bacterium | reverse complement strand
TAATTCGCGAAATTTATCAATATTCTCTTTCATAATCACCAAATCAATTCGACATACCCTTTTTTTCGCCTTCTTTTTCCATCACGTCCCTGGGCATCAACCACATAAAAATAAACGCCAGGAGAAGCCAGCTTGCCATTTATTTTCCCGTCCCAGGCTGCCAGCTCTGAATCACCGGGAGTATATCCATTCTTCCTGAAGCGATGAACAATGCGCCCCCACCTATTAAAAACCTGAAAATCCAATGACTGAAGCGATCTTGTTCGAATTATCAGCATGTCGTTGATCCCATCTCCATTTGGCGTAAATGCGGGAGCAACTTTGACCAGGGAGGTATCAATAACGATATAATTTTTAAGATAAAATGTATCGCGACAGGTAAATCCGGTACTTTGTTTCGCTGCGATAAGCTTTACCATGTAGCTACCGGTATAATTGTAGGTGTAGGCAGGGTTCTCCAGATAAATAGTTTCCATTATCGAATCCTTTATTACCCCACTGGTCCCCTCTTTTTCAAGGGCAGACTTCTCCTTAAAGAGCATCCATTCATATTTATCAACATCCCCATTTACCGATTCATTTACAAATTGAACCGGCAAAGGTGCCTGGTAGTTCGTAAATTGCGCCTCAGAAGGCTGATCCGTCTTCCACGAAAATTGTGCTTTAGGAACAATCGACTCATAGCTTACCTGGGTGCTCTCCGTACACCCCGCTCGGTCAGTGACCTGAAGCTGATAATTTGTATTGATTGAAGGTGGCCTGTTAATAACCGGATTTTGGATGGTTGCCATTAAAATAGTGTTACTTTCCCAAATGTATTTGTAACCTGGGTTAACACTTACAGGCTGATTGGTAGCTAAATCTGAATAGGAATAGTCGGCGCCGGTGACAATCCCGTGAAGGCTAAAAGACTGACAATTTGAATCAGTTATTGTGGCTACTGGTGTAATCCAGCCATTCATAATCCAGGCCCGAAACTGATAATCTACTCCATTATCCCTGAAACTTACCCGGTAACATCCATCACTAAGTCCTGATAACCTGGAGGTTGCACCCGTTTCATTGGAATAATAACTGAATGCGCCAGACATTGACGTAAATTTATCCCACGTAAAGGTAACTTGCTGTCCTGAAGAGGCTGCATACAGCGAACCACTCTGATGCCCTGAAGAACCACAAAAGTAATAAATGAAATCTTTCCCGGCAAAAACCGGATAAGAGGTCTGTTCCGAAAATGAGGCTGTGGTTGAAGTGAGCGATTGTCCGTCAACAAATTGTACCGAAGATAAAACAATTACAAACAAAATTAATTTTCCGATGACACCACTATAATATTTCATCTGTTTATAATTTGATTTTTAATTGCCAGATGGAACGCGACATCGGTAATCGTCCTCGCATACGAGAAAATACAACTCATAACTCGTTTCATTTAATCCCTCCTGCAATTATTGCTGTACAATAATACAAAAATATTCCGGATCAGATGGTGCCAATTTTTGAAAGGAACAAGGTTTGGAAGGGTGATCATAAAAGGCCACCTGGTGGTAATTTTTCGTAATGCATTTCCAGCGACCAACTACGCTGGTTCACTAAAGATGCAGCAACTTGTGATAATCCCTGTAAGGCCGACAAAACGAAATACGAATATTTGTTTAAATTTGCAGAATCAGTGAATAAAGTCATCGTCATTAATTATCAAGTAATTAAAAACCAATATTTTGTCGGATTATCTTGAAAGTTTAAACAGTGCTCAACGTGAGGCAGTAATCAATACAGAGGGCGCTTCCCTTGTTATTGCTGGTGCAGGATCGGGGAAAACCCGGGTGCTAACCTATCGGATCGCTCATCTTTTGCGCAATGGTGTTTCACCATCTTCAATTCTTGCTTTAACCTTTACAAACAAAGCAGCGCGGGAGATGAAGGCACGTATTGAAGGTGAAGTGGGGAACTCAATCTCAAGATATTTGTGGATGGGTACATTTCATTCGGTTTTTTCAAGGATATTACGTGTTGAATCGGCAGTAATCGGTTACCCAAATACATTTACGATATACGACACTCAGGACTCAAAAAGTCTCCTGAAGGCCATTATAAAAAGCATGAATCTCGAGGATAACACCTATAAAACAGGTGTTATTCTTGGAAGGATTTCAGCCGCTAAAAATAACCTGATTACAGCTGTAGCTTACCATCAGAATGCATTGCAACGCGAATCAGATCAGGCTGCACGAATACCAAAAACGGCTGAGATCTATCTCGAATATGTAAAACGGTGTAAAAACGCCGGAGCAATGGATTTCGATGATTTATTACTGATGACCAATATCCTGTTTAAGAATCATCCTGAGATACTTGCAAAATATCAGCAAATGTTTCGATATATCCTTGTCGATGAGTACCAGGACACAAACTTCTCACAATACCTGATCGTTAAACGGCTGGCGGAGAAGCATCAAAATATTTGTGTCGTAGGCGATGATGCACAAAGTATCTATTCATTCAGAGGAGCAAGGATAGAAAATATTCTCAATTTTAAAAATGATTATCCCGGATTTAATACCTATAAGCTTGAACAAAATTACCGCTCTACCCAGGTTATCGTTGATGCAGCCAACAGTCTGATTGCTAAGAACAAGAATCAATTGCAGAAAACCGTCTTCAGTGAAAATGCTATCGGAAGCAAGATCAAAGTGCTGACAGCAATGAACGAACATGAAGAAGGCTATCTGGTGGCAAATGAAATTTTTGATCATCGGATGAAAGAGCGGGAAAATTATTCCGACTTTGCAATCCTTTACCGCACAAATGCCCAGTCCCGTGTATTTGAAGAGATTCTGAGAAAACGGAATATTCCTTACAAGATCTATGGGGGATTATCGTTCTATCAGCGCAAGGAGATAAAGGATATTCTCTCCTATTTCCGCCTAATCATAAACACCAGAGATGATGAGTCTTTTAAACGGATTATCAATTATCCTGCCCGTGGCATAGGATCTACAACGCTGAACCGACTTGAAGAGGCGGCGGCATCTTCGGGTTGCAGTATTTTTGAGATCGCCAATTATCCGGAAAGGATGTTGCTTGCAGGTTTAAATGGTGGTGTAATCAAAAAAATAGCGTTATTCACTGAACTTATCAATAAATTTGCCCGGCAGTTCGCCACCACCGATGCTTATGAGATGGCAAACAAGATTGCTTCCGAATCGGGGATACTTACTGAACTTTACCAGGATAAATCGCCCGAAAACCTGAGCCGGTATGAAAATACACAGGAGTTGTTAAATGCAATACAGGATTTTTCGGTTACTGCTATTGAAGAGGGACGTCCAAACGGGTTGCAGGTTTTCATGGAAGATGTAGCTCTGCTTACTGACCAGGATACCGATAAAGATACCAATGCAGACAAGGTTACCTTGATGACAGTTCACTCTTCGAAAGGGCTTGAGTTTAAAAATGTTTTTATTGTCGGACTCGAAGAAAATCTTTTTCCGTCCGGCTTCTCAGGAACCCTTACCCTTCACGAACTGGAAGAGGAGCGCAGATTGTTCTATGTCGCCTTAACGCGCTCCGAAAATCAGGCCTGGTTATCGTTTGCCCAGCAACGGTTTCGATGGGGCAAGGCCGAATTCTGTAATCCGAGTCGTTTTATCGGAGAAATCGACCACCAATATCTTGACATCCAAAACAGCCGGATGTTTCCTCAGTTTCGGAATAAGGAGCTTAATGAGGATAAAAATAACCGCCACCTCCAACGGGAGGAGAACCTGTACCAATCACCTAAAAAAGTTGAATTACCCGGTCAGCGGATACAGATTTCAAAAGGTATCCTCCCTCCGGGAGCGCAACCCTTTCAGGGGGATAATCCCGAATCAATTGAAGTGGGTATGATGGTTGAGCACGAACGTTTTGGAAGAGGTAAGGTGCTCAATGTTGAAGGGAAACTTCCGGATCTCAAAGCCCGGGTATTTTTCCCCAATGCAGGCGAAAAAAATCTGCTGCTTAAATTTGCCAAACTTAAAATCTCCGACTCAAAGGAATAATCAAGGATCCCTGATTTCGTGCTACCGCTTCCCTTTCCGGCTGTTATCGATGTGTCAAAAAAATCTGAAATTCCATGAATTACAAATAATCGTTATTTGCTCAGATCATAAAACTATATTGAGTAAAGTTTGTTAAGATTATTAAGAAATGTTCTAAGTAACACTTTTTGCGTCAAGCCTACTATTATACAAACTACTAATTTCGAAAAGATGCAAACGATGAAAAAAATTCTCACATTTTTATTGATTGTAATTTCAATGCAAATGTTTGCACAAAATTACCCAATCACTGGTATAAATATAACCCTGCCATCGGCTCCCGATCCCAATATCGCGAACTGGGTAAGCGGGAGCTCCCTGTTAATGGTCGCCGCCAGTTCTAAAGCCCAGAATGGCCGTGTCGATGGGGCAGTGATGGAAAGCAAAATGCTTGTCACGATAAAAAAAGGGGGTGCTTTGGTATGTGGATCTTTTACCAGTAAATCGGCGCAGCAATCAAATTTTAATACCCCGACAAAAGTATGGACCGGCGCTAATGCAGTCTCATTTATAGGCAAAGAGTGTGTGCTGGTTCCGGGGGACTATGAAATATGCGTTCAGTTTTTTGGTTATGGAACAACTGGTATGGCCCCTTTAAGTGAAGAGAGGTGCAAGCCATTTACGATTCAGGGGAAGGAGGATTTGACCTATCAGCCACCGCAGCCAATCAGTCCCGCCGATGGTACTAAGTTAAGTGCCGCCGATGCTAAAATGCCGGTGAATTTTCGCTGGACTCCTGTTGTACCCCGACCACAGCAGCCGGTTACCTACAAATTGTCTGTTTGGCAACTTATGCAAGGGCAAACCGGAACTCAGGCTATGAAAGCCAACCAGCCAATTCTGACCAAAGAGGTTGATAATCTAACCCAGTTAGCAGTCAGCAATCTGATTACCGACCCTTGCAAGCCACCATTTCTTTGTGATTTTGTATGGAATGTACAGGCATTAACCAGGGAAGGTAAATCGGTAGGTGGAAATAAAGGGACAAGTGAAACTTTAACGTTTAAAATAGCCGATAATCAGAATACAAATAATCCCCCTCCGCCACAAATGCTGATGGGAGGAGCCAACGCAGAATTTAAAATTGATTCTGCTGTTTGCCTCAGGAAAGTAAACGGTCAGTTTAAGTATCACATCTTTGCCCATTACAGCAATCTGACTGGCAGTGTAAATAATATTCTTTTAAATGATATACAGCCATTTGCCGGTTATCCGGTGAACCCAAACCCGGGAACAGGATTGAATCTTCGAAACAATATTCGCATGAAGTCGGGTTCATACAATGGGGCTTTGACGATGAATGATATTCTGGAATCGAGTTCAGGAACTATATCGAATATAACACCAGCGCCTGCGTCGGGATCCACGCCTGCATCTCTTGCTCCAAATTCAATTCATAATTTCCAGTTTGATTTCTTAACCCCAACAAACGCACCTGTACAATTTACCTATTATGGTTTGGTTGACGATGCATTAAAAGATAAGGCAAACCGAAATGCAAGAAATGAAATCGATAGTCTTAAATATCCGCAATGCCCATGTAGCGCTTGTGATGACATAAAGATTTCAGCCGGTTTAGCGGGTGAAATAAAAAACAATGGAAACGGAAGTTTGGGATTTGGAGTAAATCTTTCAGCAGGACCCAAAAAAGTCAAACGGATCAAGGCCGACCTGGTCTATTTTGACATGAAAGCGGATGATGAAAATTGTTTGATCTGTGATAAAACGAGTAATACGTTTGGTAATTTTGGAACCGCCAATACTACGAATACTAATTTCTCCGGTGGCGTAACTGCTGGTCACACTGTGCAATTTGATGCATTAGGAAATGTAGATATAAGTTCCGGAATTCCGATAAAGTTTTCATTGAATATACCTCCTTTAGTGAGTTGCTGCAACGCAACTGTAAATTTCTGTATCCGCTATATCATCACTTTTGAGGATTGTACGGTTTGCAATTTATTGGACTGCTATTCTTATAAAATTACAGGTTGTCCTAAAAACTAAAATGGTAAATACCTTATAAATAAGACGATGAAAAAACTAAAATATATATTCGCAATCTGTGCCGCCTTCTTCCTGTTCTCTTCAGTTTCGGCACAAATACAAACCCTTGGCATCAATCAAAGCCAGTCGGGGAATCCTGGAAATAGCTGTGGCGCCTGCTATACAATCACCGTTCAATATTCAATCAGTAATCTGGCCGCAACTGGGACGACAATTGTATGTACATTGCCAAATAACGTTTTTGATATTTGCAGTTATGGTGGTGCCACTCCAAGTGTGGTAACTACAACTACTACACTTACCTTTAACCTGGGTAATCAGCCAACAAGCGCCAATAGTGTCAGTTACCAGGTGCGGTTTAAGCCGGGAACCACCTGCAACGGTATTAGTGGGGTTCTTACGGCAAAAATTTCAACAGTTGAACACCCCCTTCCCGTGTTAAGCGCCCCTTTGACCTTAACCGCAGTTACCACCGAAGGCTGGACGATCACCAAATATATTGCGACAAGTTATAACCAATGGATATACGGATATAATAACGGCAATCCTTTCCCTTATACCGTATCAATCTGCGGAAGCACCGTTGATGTTTATTATCATATTCGTCTTACAAACGGAGGATGTACGAACGTCAGTGGTGCTTCGATCACCGATAATCTGCCTTCTGGGGCCACCGTGGTTGGGGTACATACCGGATGGCCGACATCAGGTGCCAATTTAATATCCTCAACATCCGGTCCCGGTACAGTAACATGGAATGCCGGAAACGGGGTAAATACCCTGGATGTAAACACTTATGCTTATGACTATTACATTCACGTAACCTTTCCTGTATCTAATTTAAATACCGTTAAATGTAATTCGGCCACATTAAACGGAACAAACGTCTGTACCCTTGCGGCAAAAACTGCAACTTCAGCGACCGAGTGCATCACCCTAATCGGTGCTTCTCCGGGGACAGCATGTGGCAATTTTGATACTCCATTTTACTATTACAATCAGTACTATACGAATATTCCCTATTATTTTATTGGATGCCCTGCATGGTTGAATATCAGTCTGGCTCAAAGTAACCAGTGCGCCGGAAGCACCACCACACTTAATAATATTGGATATAATGCTCCTATTCCGGTTCAGATGCATGTCGATTCATTCAAAATGTCTGCCATACCCACAGGAAAAACTGTAACCATTACAGTCAATACAACGTGCGGACCATATACTCAAACATTTAACGGTGCATTGCCGGCAACAACGATCAATTTTTATGCCGCTCCTTTTAACCTCCCCGGAGGTTGTGTGATCACCAATTTCAGTTTAACCTCGAATATGGGCTTTACAGGAAACGGGATACAGAACTTTGGACAACTTTATTTTACAGTACTGACCAATACCTGGAATACAAATGCTGCGGTCCTTGCAGGTACTACAGTGACGATGACAGGTGCGGCTTATAACTCTTCAAACGGAAGCTACGGTTGTACCCCTTCGTTTATCACAAGCAGTAAATTTCCTAAAATTGAAACGGTTAAGGACTTTTGCAATTATTACAATTATTATAGTTGTGTGAATCCGAATGATACGATTAAGTACTCTATCGCAGTTCAAAATTACGGAACCGGAAATTTTACCGGAGGGAGTATCCGGGATGTATTGCCTGTCGGTTTACAGTACGTACCAAATAGCAGCACTTTTGGGAAATATTCGAGCTATACAAAATGTAATGCGACCAGTCAAAATACGACTGGTATTACGGTTGTTCACGCGGAAGCAACAACTACGACGAATCTGCAGTGGAATTTACCGGCTCTGAACGCAGCGTGCGACAACGGGAGCGACTGGTATGTGATAAATTTCAAAGCAGTGGTGACCACCCTGGCACCAGCCGGAATACTGACCAATCATGAAGATTGTTATGACGGAAGCAATGCCGTTGTAACAGAGTATAACTACTGGAATAATAATGCCTATATTTATGTTTGTGAACGGAAAGTTCCGCTTGAACTCACAAAGGAGGTAAGCGCCAATAATCAAACCTGGGATAGTTGTGTATCTGTGCCACCTGGAAGCACTGTATATTACCGGTTAAAAGTAAAAAATACAGGCAATGTGGCATTTTCTCAAATAAAAATGATGGATATTCTTCCGACACCAGGGGACAAATATGTTGTTAATTGTAACAGCCGTGGTAGTACAATCCCAATCTATTTAACCAGCGCCCTGCCCTTAGGTAATGCAAGTACCATCGAGTATTCGACCAATTTCTCACCTGCAAGGGGAAGCTATTTGAATTTAATTCCTGATAATACAATAGGTTGTAATTCTGCAGCGGTATGGAATACCTATGCAATGATACCCGGAAATGCCGTGACCATTCAAAATCAAAAAGCGATACGGATTGATTTTGCAACCTATTCATTGGCTGCAGGTCAGACCGAAACCTATTTCTTCTCTGCACAGGTACCACCAGGGGCAACTGCAGGATCTGTCGGGTGGAATAGTTTTGCTGCTACAGCCACACAAAATGCTGTTCAGACTTTGGGCGCTGAATCTCATAAGGTATGTGTTAATATCGTCGATTCAGGCTGCGGATGCATTGGAAATTTCGTTTGGTTTGATGCAAATGGAAACGGTTTGCAGGATGCCGGCGAACCGGGGATCAATGGATGTACAATTACGCTGTTTGATGGAGCGAATAACCAGGTGGGGTTGCCTCATATTTCGACCAATAACATTGGAGGTCAACCAGGTTATTATCAGTTCTGCGGATTAACAGCCGGCACCTATCATTTGCAGGTAACGCCACCAGCCGGATATATGTTTACTATTCAAAATAATGCAAATCCGGCCCTGAACAGCGACATTAATCCAAACACAGGTTTGTCAGCAACCTTCCAGTTTAATTGCCAGGATAACAATGACCTCGATATCGGCCTGGTCCTGGATGATGGCTGCAATTGCGATCAGAGTCATTGGGGTGGAATCAATATCAATGACAACCAGATTATTATAGACAATCCTCATAATTATGACGGCATGGCGGTTAATAAGATGAATAAACAAACTGCTAATCAGGCTAATGCAGGTGCCTCAGATGCTGCAATACTTCCAAAGGGTAATTTCTCATTACCTCTTACATGTGGTAAAAAAGATACTGTAACTTTACAATGCAAGACGACCTATAATTTTACAGCAAACTATATTTGCAGTAAACCAAATTGCGGATCAACAAAGATTGTAATTACGAATCCGTTAGGTGGTATCAGTAACTTTACAAATACAGCCAGTTTCACGACCAACGATGCAGGTTATTATAC
>CAIXCY010000256.1 GCA_903918045.1 uncultured Bacteroidia bacterium | reverse complement strand
AGTGAAGCCCTCAATTCGGCTGAAATTTCTTTCCCGCTATCTCCCCTGGTTAAAATTCATCTGCCTTAGGGCATATCCTTTGACTGAAATACTATGGCTGAAATTAGGATTGATCTCTTTAGCCTCGGATTTCATCGTTAGTTTTCCATTTCCATCATAAGCTTCATTTCCAAGAATTATACCCCCCTCAAATTCGGAATAACCATAGTAGGTCCCCATTCCGGTTTTAGACCAACCCCGCTTATCAATTTTCAGGTTAACATCTTTTGTAAACCAGAGTTTTCCGGTTGATTTATTCTCAGAATCGGTGTATACATATTCATCACATTTATAACCTGCAATTTCCTTTGTATTACCGGTTTTCTTCAAATCTGCCAGCTTCATTTTATGGTCCGGCTTTTCTTCCGGTTTATTGGTCTCATCCGGTATTGCCGAAATCATACCCATCTTAGTCCCTCCCATATCGGTGAGGATTATAAAACATTTGTTCTCACCATCCATCACCATCGATGAAGCGATAGGGGCTGTTTTTCCTTCCTTGTCCGTAAATGATTTTGTCTCCATACCCACACTTGGAGAATTACCGCTGAAATACATAAAGAGATCAATTTTCATCGTCTCCTTTTTATTATAGGTCTCCATAACCATATAAAGTCTGGAGGAGAAACTATAATCATCCTTGTATTTCAAATCCACCTTGCCACCAAGAAACCTGGATATATCAACCCCTGCTTGTCCGGAATTATCCTGGGCGTCTTTGGCTTTATTCGCTTGATCGCGTTGCGTGTTTGATTCTTTCTCCATCGCGGCTGCTTTTTGCTGTGCCGCAGAATCAATGGCACTGGTACTCTCCTTTACTTTTTCCTGTTTAATCGCATTTAGCGCTTTTGCTGCATTGTTTTTTATGAAATTCCCAAACTGTGCATTTGACTCAATGGGCACTAAAATAATCAAGGCAAGAAAAAGAATAATTAGTTGGTTTTTCATACTCCTGGAAATTTAAATTGTTAAGATCTAAAAATAGTAAAATAAATTTCACACTACAAATTTTATTCCTTTCAAACTTTTATGGTTTGAGAATGTTAATATTCTACAATACCAGACTACGAATTAATTTTCGCTGACCCGATTTTATAACAATCTATTTTTATGCATTTCCTGATGTCTAAAAAAATAATTACTCTTTTTCTTCTGATGTTGGTTGGGATTGGTGTTATAATCGGCCTTATGCCTGCAACCAGGGTTGACTTTAGCACTCAGGTAAAACCAATCTTTAATAAAAAATGCATAACCTGTCATGGAGGGGTGAAACAAAAAGGGGGATTCAGCCTGTTATTCCGCGATGAAGCCCTGGGCAATACAAAATCGGGAAAACCTGCGATAATTCCTGGAAAACCTGATGAAAGTGAACTGATAAAAAGGCTGACAGTCACTGATCCTGATGAACGGATGCCTTATAAACACCCTGCACTTTCTGCTGATGAAATCAAAATTTTAACGCAATGGGTAAGGCAGGGTGCAGTGTGGGGAGAACATTGGGCATACGTACCGGTAAAGAATGAGCCGGTTCCGGACTTTCACAAAAAATGGATCAGAAACGATGTTGATCAGTTTATCTGGCAGAAACTTAAGGAGGAGAATTTATCACCAGCTGATGAGGCTGAAAAAGCTATTCTGCTTCGAAGAGTTAGCCTTGATCTGACCGGAATGCCGGCATCTTCTTCATTTGCCACTGCCTTTTTAAATGACAATTCTCCCAAAGCCTATGAAAATTTAGTTGATAGTTTGCTTGGATCGCCGCGCTATGGAGAACGTTGGACTTCGCTTTGGCTCGACCTGGCCCGGTATGCCGATACCAAAGGTTATGAAAAAGATGGAAGCCGCACAATCTGGAAATACCGCGACTGGCTGATTCATGCCTTCAATGCGGACAAACCATACAATGAATTTCTCATGGAGCAGCTTGCCGGTGACCTTATGCCTGAACCTGATGACGCGAAATATATCGCCACCTCCTTTCACCGAAATACGATGACCAACGATGAGGGGGGAACCGACAACGAGGAGTTCAGAACCGCGGCAGTGCTCGACCGGACCAACACAACCTGGGGGGCGCTCATGGGAACTACCTTTAATTGCGTGCAATGTCACAGTCACCCCTACGATCCGTTTAAGCATGAGGAGTATTATAAATTCATGGCCTTTTTTAATAATAGTCGCGATGAAGACCATGATCTGGAATACCCCTTGCTGCGTCAGTATAATCCGGATGACAGTTTAAAACTTAATCAGCTCGTAGATTGGTTAACAAAAAATGTCTCTCCTGAAGTTGGAAAAAACTATTATACCTTTTTGAAAACCTGGCAGCCAACGATCAATGGACTGCAATGTGATGACTATTTGAATGGAGCGATGCTGGGTTGTAACGCCGGATTACGGAACCAGGGAAGCTGCCGCTTAAAGAATGTGAACCTTGATCAAAAGGATCAGCTTATTTTCCGCTATTATACCAGTATAAATAATGGCAAATGTTCAATATACCTGGATAGCCTGAATGGGCAATTGTTAAAAACGATACCGCTAATGAACCATAAAACCGGTGGTTCATGGGAGATTATGACTGTCGGATTGCCTCCTGTAACCGGAAAACACGGGCTCTATTTTAAATATTCCAATCCTACGCTGAAGAGTTTTGACCAAACCGGAATTATGATTGACTGGCTTTCGTTTGGAGTAAAATTTCCGGGGAATGGAAAGCCCGGTTTTGAAATGGCCCTAAACTCCTTCAATGAGCTTATGAAAGCTCCGGTTGAGTCAATACCCGTGATGGTTGAAAATAAAGCTGATCAGTTCCGGAATACGCATGTTTTTGTCAGAGGAAACCGATCTGTTGAGGGTGCTGAGGTGACTCCGGACGTCCCTCATATTCTGAATCCGATGCCCGAAAATGCCCCCAGGAACAGGCTGGGAATGGCCATGTGGCTTACCGATACACAAAATCCGCTCGTTGCACGCACAATGGTGAACCGCCTCTGGGAGCAGCTGTTTGGGTATGGTCTTGCCGAAACCTTGGAGGACCTTGGTTCACAGGGAATTCCACCCACACATCGTGAACTTCTGGATCATCTTTCGTGGCAATTTGTGCACGATTACAACTGGAGACTGAAAAAGGTGCTTAAAGAGATTGTGATGTCGGCTACCTATCGGGAGGATTCGCGGGTAACCGAAGAGCTCCTTAAAAAGGATCCCAACAATAAACTTTATGCCAGGGGACCGCGGGTGAGATTGTCTGCCGAGCAGATCCGTGATCAGGGTCTGGCGGTGAGCAACGTTCTCAGCAGTAAGATGTATGGCAAGAGTGTAATGCCTTTTCAACCGGAGGGGATCTGGCGATCACCCTACAGTGGGGATCTTTGGAAAATCAGTGAAGGGGAGGACCAGTTCCGACGCGCTGTTTATACGTACTGGAAAAGGACTGCACCCTATCCCTCGATGATCACCTTTGATGGTGGAGCCAGGGAAGTTTGCATAACCCGACGCATCAGGACCAATACTCCATTGCAGGCTTTAACAACACTCAACGACTCAACCTACCTCGTGATGGCAAGGTACTTTGCTTCAAGGATGAATGAACTGGGCGGAGGTGAGGTCAACAATAAAATTGCAAAAGGGTATGAACTCATGATGTATAAACCAATTTCCAAAGGGAGACTCAATGCTTTGAAGGAGCTGTACGATAAGTCATACGCCAAATTTAAGCGTGATTCAAAGGGTAGTGTGCAGATGTCCGGACTGAAGGATAAATCCAGTCCAGAATCAGCCTCACTGGTTATGGTGGCAAGCGCTCTGCTGAATATGGATGAATGGCTGAATAAAAATTAATAAGGATGAGCGATAAACAAGATCAACGATTATTAAAGGAGGCTGAGCATGCTGTTTTGCAGCAATATACCCGTCGTCACTTTTTGAAAGACGGGGCGATGGGTTTTGGAGCTTTGGCCTTAGGCTCATTGCTGGGAGGTTGTTTTGGTAAATCTTCGGCTTCTTCTCAGACGCTTTTTGATGCATCCAATCCCCTGGCATCGAGGCCACCTCACTTCCCCGGCAAGGCGAAGTCGGTGATTTATATCCATATGGCAGGCGCCCCTTCGCAACTTGAATTGTTTAGCTACAAACCTGAACTCGCAAAACTGGATGGGCTCGATTGCCCGCAGTCACTCCTCGAGGGGAAGAAATTTGCGTTTATCCGTGGCGTACCAAAAATGCTTGGCCCGCAGGCTGTTTTCCGCCAACGGGGAAAGAGCGGACTATGGTTATCGGATAACCTTCCCCATCTGGCTACCGTGGCCGATGAAATTGCGATGCTCAATGCCGTCACCACCGATCAGTTTAACCATGCGCCGGCACAACTGCTTATGCACACCGGTTCTGCACGGTTGGGAAGACCCAGTATCGGAGCCTGGGTGACCTACGGCATGGGAAGCGAGAATAAGAATCTCCCCGGCTTTGTAGTGCTCACCTCGGGAGGAAATAATCCCGATGCCGGAAAGAGTGTCTGGGGAAGCGGCTTCTTGCCGAGTGTCTACCAGGGCGTTCAATGCCGCAGTGAAGGGGATCCGGTTTTGTTTATCAAGGACCCCTCAGGAATGGACCGCGACATGCGGAAGGCCTCCATCGATGCGATCAATAAAGTCAATCAGGAACAATATTCCGAATATAAGGATCCTGAAATCCTGTCGCGGATTTCGCAGTATGAAATGGCCTATAAAATGCAGATCTCGGTTCCCGATGTGATGAATATTACTGATGAACCGCTGTATATTCATGAGATGTACGGCACCCAACCGGGGAAGACAAGCTTTGCAAATAATGTATTGCTTGCCAGGAAACTTGTCGAAAAAGGGGTTCGCTTTGTGCAGCTTTTCGATTGGGGATGGGACACTCATGGCGATTCAGCCGGGAATGCCGTCGATATCGGCCTGGTAAATAAATGTGCCAAGGTTGACAGACCAATCACCGCGCTGATACTTGATCTCAAACAACGTGGATTACTTGATGAGACTCTTGTGATCTGGGGGCAGGAATTTGGTAGAACCCCGATGCAGGAGAACCGCGAAGGGAAGAAGATGCCTTTCAAGGGGAGAGACCATCACTCCGCAGCATTCAATATGTGGATGGCAGGAGGCGGAATTAAAGGGGGTACCTCATATGGCGAAACCGATGAGATCGGATATAATATTGTTAGCGGTAAGACTGAAGCTTATGATATTCAAGCAACTATATTAAATCAGCTGGGCTTTGATCATGAGAAACTGACTTATGAGTCACAAGGGCGAAATTTCAGGCTCACCGACTTAAGCGGAAAAGTTATCACAGAGATTCTGGCATAAAATCTGATCCTAACGAATATGGTTATATTATCAATTGACATTACCGGATTTATAGGAAGGTTTCATCCTGTGCTGGTTCATTTGCCGGTCGGAATTTTATTACTCGCAGGGATATTTATCTGGCTTGCTAAAAATGAAAGGTTTGAATCCTTAAGAAGCGCAATTAGCATCTCACTCTTCCTGGGGATGTTAAGCGCCATTGCCTCCTGCGTAACCGGATTTCTATTGTCGAAAACCGATAGTTATGAGCAGACACTGCTTTTTAAGCATCAGTGGTTTGCCATCGCAACGGCTATAATCTCCCTTCTCATTTATTATTTGCATCTGAAAAACAGAGAGACCAAATGGGTGGCGGCACTCATGGTTTTATTTGTGATGATCACCGGACACCTCGGAGGTTCGATTACTCATGGATCCGATTTTCTCACGAAGGCATTCTCCTCATCAGATGCCGGAAGTGTAAATAAACCAATTCCCAATGTGCAGGAAGCGGTGGCTTACAGTGCAATCATTAAACCAATGCTCGAGGCAAAATGTATCGCATGTCACGGACCGAATAAACAAAAGGGGAAGCTTCGGCTGGATGAGCCCACCTTTATTTCAAAGGGTGGTGAAGATGGTGCGGTAGTAATAGCCGGAAAGGCAGCTGAAAGTGGCATGATTAAAAGGATCCTGCTTCCGAAGGAGAATAAGGATCACATGCCGCCCATCGAAAAGCCGCAGTTGAGCAAACAGGATCTTGAACTGCTCCAATGGTGGATAACCACCGGTGCAGGGTATGATCAGAAGGTGAAGTACCTTCCGCAAACAGATCAAATCAAAGCTATTTTAAAATCTCTGGCGTCCGGAAAAACGGATGAGATGGCTGCAATCTCGTTTTTCCCCGAACAAACTGTTGGTAAGACGCCCGAAGCCGCGGTTCAGCAAATCCGTGACAGGGGGGTTGCCATCGTCCCAATTTCACAAAACAGTAATTACCTCTCCGCTAATTTTGTGGCTATTGAATCGTTCACCGGAAAGGATTTGCAGTTACTCGAGGCTGTTAAGAAACAACTGATCTGGCTTAAGCTGGGAAATATCGCGGTCACCGATGCTGACCTATCAACCATTGGGAAGCTGACCAATCTTCGTATGCTCTACCTTCAAAAGACAAAAATAACGGATCAGGGGTTGGTGCAAATATCTAATCTTCGGGAACTGCAATATCTGAATCTGGGAGGAACGAATGTTACAGCCAAAGGGGTGGAACAGTTGAAGGGGCTTAAAAACCTGAGACAACTTTATCTTTTTCAGACTGCCATAGAAAGAGATGATCTGGATAAACTACGAAAACTATTTTCAAATACAATTATCGATACAGGAGGTTATGAGGTTCCAAAGCTCGTTAGCGATACTATGGTTTTGAAGGCGCCGGTGAATAAATAAAAAATTATTTTGCCATCAACACCCTAGGTTATAAGACGGGTAAAATGTCGTATTTTACATCTTTGCGTCATTGCGTCTTTGCGTGATTTTTCTTGTTTTCCCACGCAAAGTCGCAAAGTTTGAGAATTGCAAAGTCAAGATTCTTATAGTTCATAATGTACGACAATAAATTATTCCTTCTACTTAAAATACCAAGAGGCGCCAAATTAAAATTACGTGAATAATTCTTGTCAAATGATTTTTATTCTTAAAAACCCAAATTGTCTGGTCACCATATTTGCAGCGCTAATTCTGCTCTCCTGCTCACCTAAACTTCCGCAGGATGTTGCAGCGGCATATGATAACCTTCCTGATAAAGTTGATTACAACCTCAATGTAAAACCTGTACTTTCGGATAAATGTTTCTCGTGTCACGGACCGGATAAAGCGAAGCAAAAGGCCGGTTTGCGGCTGGATATTCAATCGTTTGCCTATGCGCCGCTTCCTGAAAACCCCGGGAAGGTGGCCATCAAACCTGGTAGTCTGAATCGCAGTGAGTTTTTTCACCGGATAATTTCTGAAGATCCCACATACCGTATGCCTTCCGAAAAATCGCATCTTTCCCTTTCATCCAAAGAGAAAGCGATACTGATCAAATGGATCGAACAGGGAGCCAAATATAAGCCTCACTGGGCATTTGTTAAACCTGAAAAACCACGTGTCCCATCGATAAAATCCGATGATTGGGCTGTGAATCAGGTCGATCATTTTATTGCGCGTACTCTTGAAACTGAAAAAATGGCTCCCTCGAAGGAGGCATCCAAAGAGCTGTTATTGAGGAGAGTCTCGTTAGACCTCACTGGTCTTCCTCCGACACTTGCCGAAATTGATCTTTTTAGCAGGGATAACTCCCCGAAGGCTTATGAAAAAGTTGTAGACCGGCTCCTTACCTCCCCCCGTTTTGGCGAAAAGATGGCGGTAGACTGGCTTGATCTTGCGCGGTTTGCCGACTCTTATGGATATACTGTTGACCGGTTGCGCGATATGTCCCCTTACCGCGACTGGGTGATCGGGGCATTCAATACGAATCTCCCATATGATCAGTTTATTCAGTGGCAACTCGCGGGTGATCTGATGCCAAATCCAACGAAAGAGATGGTGATCGCCACTGCCTTTAACAGGCTTCATCAGCAAAATATGGAGGGAGGGATTATTGAAGAGGAGTTTCAAACTGAATATGTGATCGACCGTCTCAATACAACGGGAGTGGCCCTAATGGGGCTTCCGGTGGGATGTGCCAAGTGTCATGACCACAAATTTGATCCTATCTCGCAAAAAAATTACTATGAGATGTTCGCCTTTTTTAACCGGGTGAAAGAGGCGGGACAGATTTCATGGGATGATGCTACCCCGTCTCCCACGATTTTGCTCCCTTCACCGGCGCAGGAGAAAATGATCGGGAATATTAAAAATGAGATTACTCAACAGGAGGAGTCCATGCAACAAACGTTGAAGAATTCTGCCGTGGGTTTTCAAACCTGGCTGCTGACGAAGAGATATAAGCAACTCGAAAAAGAGAAAATTCCTCAGGCCGGACTTCAGGCTCAGTTTAATTTCGATAATGGAACGTTGAAAAATAGCGTCAGGCCACAGCAGAAGGGTGCAATGAAACGGGGCATGGGCGGTGCGGCAGGTGATAAAGAGGTCTTTGAAACCAGAGGCGCCGGCAAAGCTTTATCCCTTCACGGTGACGAATGGCTCGATGTAAATCCGGTGGGAGTCTTCAGGAAGTCGGATCCGTTTAGTATCAGCATAAGTCTGCTTATTCCAAAAGATTTTAAGGAGGGGGTGATCTTTCATAAGTGCATAGCCGAACGGTTGTATAATTTCCGGGGGTATCATCTCTATCTGAAAGACGACCGGTTATCGGTAAATATGTCGCATGCGGCACCTTCAAATGCAATTTCAAGAGTTACACAACAACCT
>CAIXCY010000255.1 GCA_903918045.1 uncultured Bacteroidia bacterium | reverse complement strand
GGCTGCGCCGCCTGCTCACCCTATTCTTTACCCTTAAAATCAACAAAATGTCATTGCGAAGCACTCCAAAATGCTATTGCAATTTAATAATTATTCCTTGGAGTGCTGAAGCAATCTTCCGAAATCTATAGTTTATAAATTATTGTCATTATCACTTTGTGCCCAATTTTTTTGTATTAACTTACATTGAAAGGGGCTTCCTGTCAATCAAGTCTTCTGCAATTAAGTAAATTACATTTATTTATTCATATTCCTTATTAGGTATATTCCGGTGTTTTGGTGGCGATTTTTTTAATTAGTCCAAAAATCGATCATCGAGCGTATATAACATTTCACTATTTTTAGATCCTTTTTACTTTGAGGTATTTTAATCATGATCTATAAATTTCTGGCTTTCACATTCATATTTTCGTTAGCTCTTCTGACCGGAGTAATTGGGTCAGATCTTCCTGTAAAAGGGGTAAAATCAACACCACATATCTTTAAAAAAGAGAGTTCTGCATCCCTGGGAACTATAAATCGCAATTTTAAAATTCATGTCAAAAGAGCCTTAAACCCCATAAAATTAGATGGTATCATCGATGAGGCTGACTGGCTCAAGGCGGAGGTGGCTGACAATTTCTACCAGGTTCTACCCTACGATACGAGTCACAGCATTGCAAAGTCGGAAGTCAGGATGGTTTATGACGACAAGGCGTTCTATCTGGCCATCATTTTTCACGATACAATTCCGGGTAAACGCCCTGTTGAATCGTTAAGAAAGGATTTTGTCTTTGCCAATAACGATAATTTTCTGGTTTTTTTTGATACTTTCAATGATCAAACTACGGGTTTCTCCTTTGGGGTTAATGCTGCAGGCGCTCCCTGGGACGGAACGATGGGGGGCGGATCGGCAGTCAACCTGATCTGGGACTGCAAATGGGAACTGAAAACCAAAAACTATCCGGATAAGTGGATCTCCGAGATGAGAATTCCTTTTAAATCGGTGCGTTACAAACCCGGTGTTGACCATTGGAATGTCCAGTTTTCGAGGCAGGACCTCAAATTAAATGAAAAATCTGCCTGGGCGCCGGTGCCGCGCCAATTTCCAACCGCCTCTCTTGCCTATACCGGTCAACTGCAATGGGATACTCCGCCGCCAAAATCAGGTCTCCGCCTCGCACTGATACCCTATCTATTCGGAGGAGCATCGAGGAATTTCGAGGGGGGGGAAGCCGCACATTACAAGAAAGATTTCGGATTTGATGCCAAACTGGGATTGTCCTCTGCCTTAAACCTCGATCTGACCTATAATCCCGATTTCTCACAGGCAGAGGTTGACGATCAGGTTACCAACCTTGCGCGCTTCGAACTTTACTTCCCTGAGAAAAGACAATTCTTTCTCGAAAACAACGACCTGTTCAGCAATTATGGTAATGCAACGATCAATCCCTTCTTTTCGCGGCGTATTGGACTTGATGCACCCGTCAATGCCGGTGCACGGTTAAGCGGTAAGCTGGGTCATGACTGGCGTATCGGTCTGATGGATATGCAAACCGGACATGAAGGGGATTACCTTGCGCGAAATTTCTTTGTAACCTCACTTCAGAAAAAACTCTTTTCCCGTTCGAGCTTATCGGCAATATTTGTGAACAAGGAGGAGCTCTATGTCCCTTCTACCTGGCAGGGAAACAGCTATAACCGTGTGGCGGGGCTTGAATACAATCTTGCTGCCAGAGACAATTTTCTCACAGGTAAACTGTTTACTCAGAAATCCTTTTCACCAAAAACGAATGCCGCCGAGGAGTTTGCCCAGGGATTGAATGTCGCTTATTCGCGCAAGACTTACCTCCTCGAATTTTTGCAACTTTATGTAGGGAGAGATTTCAATGCCGAGACCGGATTTGTGCCAAGGCGCGATTTTCTCGAGGTAAATCCGCGTGCCACCTGGAGATTTTATACCCACCAGGGAACGTTGGTCTATCACGGTGTTATGGCAGAGATAAACAATTTTTACAAACCAGTGGATAAGCAACTGACGGACCGGTCGCTTGGATTTGATTATTTCTTTGTTTTTAAAAGCAGGGAACGTATTGACATAAAAGGATATAACCGATATGTACAGCTACTTTCAAATTTTGATCCTACAAATAAAGGGAGCAATTACCTTCTGACTGGCAGTAATTATAACTGGAATGAATTTTCAGCCACTTTTGCTTCGGATAACCGGACCATGTTTAAATACGATTTTCAGACTGGTTATGGAGGTTACTTCAATGGTTCCAGATGGTATGCCCAGGGTTCTTTAAATTACAGGTTTCAACCCTATGGTTATATCTCCGTTATTTACACCTATAATGATCTTCTTTTACCTGCACCCTGGTCACGTACAAAATTCTGGCTTGTCGGTCCTAAATTGGATGTCACCTTTACCAACAAGCTTTTTTTTACGACCTACGTTCAATATAATCAACAGGCCGACAATCTAAATATAAATGCGAGGTTTCAATGGCGTTATAAGCCGGTGTCTGATCTTTTTCTGGTTTATACCGACAACTACTTTCCGGGTAGTATGAATGTTAAAAACCGGGCAGTGGTTCTAAAACTTTCCTATTGGTTTAACTGAGCAGGAGAGGCTGCAGGCTGCTGGCGACTGGCTGCTTGCAACTGGCAGCTGGCAGCTGGCAGCTAAAGAGGGGATTTGTTTACCATTTGTTAAACTTTCATTGGGTTAGATGGAGTCTGAGAAAAATTCATACTGGCTAGTCGCCGGAAGCCAGTCGCTTTTCTTAAATATCTTTAAATGGAACATATAATCTCATTCCCAACTCTTTTCTATATCAATGCATAAACATTTTCTGCTAATTTTGGCGGCAATATAATCGGGATAGAAATGGGAGCCACGAATATCGGTAAACAATTAAAGTTAGATGAACGTTACCTGAGAATGGCGACGGTCTGGGCAGAGAATTCCTACTGTATAAGGCGTCAGGTTGGGGCGTTGCTGGTGAAGGATAAAATGATAATCTCTGATGGTTATAATGGAACACCTTCAGGATTCGAGAATATTTGCGAGGACGAGAACAATAAAACAAAGCCTTACGTGCTTCATGCAGAGGCTAATGCGATCACGAAAATTGCAAAATCGAACAACAGCAGCGAAGGGGCCACGTTGTATGTAACTTCCTCACCTTGCCTTGAATGCTCCAAGCTGATTATTCAGGCAGGAATCAAAAGGGTCGTTTTCTCTGAGGCGTATCATATGAACGATGGCGTTGAACTGCTCGAAAGGGCAAAAGTGGAGGTTGTAAAGGTTGAACTTTAAGTAAATAAATAATTTATAATGGCTAAGTCTAGCCTGTTAAAAAATAAAACACAGAATTGATTAGATAAGATGGATAACAGAACACATAGAATAGTTATTTGGTTGCCGGTAATCGTAGTTGCAGCAATTGCTGCCGGTATTTTTCTTGGAGTGAGATTGCAGACCAGAAAGCAGTTACTCACCCGCACGATGTTTCTCAATAATGCCAACAAGATAGGTTCGATCCTCAATCTTGTGGAGAAGAATTATGTGGATACAGTCGATTCGAAAAAGATGATTGAGACGGCAATACCTGAGATCCTTAAGCAGCTCGATCCGCATACTGTCTATATTCCTGCAAAGGATATGCAGGAAGTCGGAGAAGAGATGTCAGGGAATTTCAGCGGGATAGGGGTTCAGTTCTCGATTCAGAATGATACCATCATGGTGATCGATGTCATATCAGGAGGGCCTTCGCAGAAACTGGGAATCAGGGCTGGCGACAGGATCGTAAGGGTCAATGACTCCATTATGGCTGGGGTTAAGGTGACTAATGATAAAGTACTTAAGAAGTTAAGAGGGGTTCAGGGGACTCATGTAAAAGTGGGTATTGCCCGCAAAGGTTTCGGAGATCTTATCTCTTTTGACATAACACGGGGGGAGATCCCGTTGTACAGTATCGATGTCAGCTATATGATCAATGCAAATACAGGGTTTATCAAGGTTGGCCGGTTTGCAGAGAAGACCTATGAAGAGTTTATGGCTGGCATGGAGAAACTCGACAAGGCCGGTGCTACGCAGCTTATCATCGATTTGCGCGGAAATCCGGGTGGTTATCTTGGAGCTGTAATCAAGATGGTCAGTGAATTTCTAAATGTGGAGGAGCTGGTTGTTTACACCGAAGGGAGAACACAGCCTAAGCGAAGCTTCAATGCTGAAAAAACTGGGGCATTCTTTGGCAAGAAGGTGGTTGTGCTTGTAGATGAATATTCTGCTTCGGCGAGTGAGATTTTTGCAGGCGCCATTCAGGATAACGATCGTGGAACAATTATCGGTCGCCGTACTTTTGGCAAGGGGCTTGTTCAGGAACAGGTTCCATTTTACGACGGATCTGCTATCCGGCTCACGGTAGCAAGGTATTATACCCCTGCCGGACGGTGCATTCAAAAGTCTTATAAAAATGGGTTGGACGATTATTACGGTGATCTGAAGCGTCGATATGCGCACGGAGAGCTGGAGCAAAAAGACAGCATAAAATATGCCGACACCCATAAATATTATACGCGTAATAAGCGCGTTGTTTATGGTGGCGGTGGAATAATGCCGGATATCTTCGTTGCGGCAGACACTTCGGGAATGTCACCCTATTATTCAAAGGTTGTTATGAAAGGGCTTGTTTACCAATATGCATTTGACTATTCGGATAAAAACAGGGCAGAGCTTGGTAAGCTTAAAACCGGAAAGGAATTTGAGGAGTATTTGTTAAAACATAAGATTCTCTCGCTCTTTACCGAGTATTCTGCAAAACAAGGAATTGCATCAGATGCCAAATCGCTGGCACTTTCGGGGAAGATCATTGAAGCACAGCTTATGGCATATATTGCACGAAATATTATCGGGGAGGTTGGATTTTACTCGGTAATCAGCAAGATAGACGCCACACTGCTTGAGGCAATTAAAGCCTTGGACACCAGAAATAAGCTTGTGGAATCGAACTAGATGTTATTAATTTTAGTGAAGGGCTGATTTGTTCGATTATGAACAAGTCAGCCCTTCACTTTTTTAGAAATCAGATCGTTCCTGCGGCTCTAAAATCGGCAGAACAACGATAACAAAATTTTTCGTACCTTTGCAAATCGGCAATCGAATAAATCCCCTTAAATTATATATTGAATGGCCAAATCGCAAGATACCTTTAACAAGAAAGAAAAAGAAAAAAAACGTCTGAAAAAACGGCAGGAGAAGAGTCAAAAGAAAGAAGAACGCAAGGGCAGCTCAACGGGTGGAGATTTTGAGAGCATGCTGGCTTATGTGGATGAAAACGGCAACCTTACCGATACGCCACCGGATCCATCCAAGAAGCGGAAAGTTAATGCCAGTTCCATTGAGATCAGTGTTCCCCGAAGGGAAGAGGAAGATCAGATTACAGTACGAATCGGAAGGATTGACTTCTTTAACGATTCAAAAGGATATGGTTTCATTAAAGAACATGAAACAAACGAGAAATATTTCGTTCATATCAACGGTCTACTCGAGGATGTCAAAGAGGGCGATGTGGTGAACTTTGAACTTGAAAGAGGGCTCAAAGGGCTCAATGCGATCGGCGTAAAAAAAGTAAAACCTTAATCAATCAGCTTCTTGCTGAAAACACGGAACCGTTTATAGACCCGGCCGCCAACTTTTTCCATTTCAGCACGTACCTTTGTATTGCTTTCCAGTTCAAGGTGCGAATCCATGATTCTTTTTCCCAGTGAATAGGCCGATTCGAACATCTTAATACCCATCATCACGTCAAGTCCTTTGCCACGGTAAGCAGGGTCAACTCCCCCAAGCAACAGGTTTATCTGTTTTGATTTTCGGGCTGCAGCAAAGATTTTAAAGATGCCAAACGGGAACAGATACCCTTTTGCCTTAATGATTCCGTCACCAATGTGAGACATCCCGATCACAAATGAAACGACTTCATGTTTTTCGTTGACGACCACCTTTATAAAGCGGGGATTAATCAGAAAAAGATAGCGGTTTGCAAAATCGTCCATCTCTTTTTCTGAGAAGGGTGTAAAGCCTATGATATCACTAAAGGTGAGATTAAGCAAATTCAATATTGGATGAATATAGGGTTTCACTTTCCGGCGTGATTCGAATTCAAGCACCTGAAGACCAGGGTTATTTCGGACAGTCCTTTCGTGAATTTTGAGGTAAAATGGAGGGGTCGGGTGGGGGATATCGATCTTATAGGCAACAAGATCGAACTCCTTGGTGAAGCTGTTTTTCTCAAGTAATTCAACCTGATAGGGGTAATTGCAATTTGAAGCAATAACAGCCGGTTCATCAAATCCCTCAATAAGAAAACCCTGTGGATCCTTATCTGAAAACGCCAGTGGTCCTACCAGGTGCTCCATCCCTTTTGACCTTCCCCAATTTTCGATTGCATTGATTAGGGCAGTAGCTACCTCATCATCGTTCCATGTCTCAAAGAATGCGAACCTTGCGTTCTTTTCAGCATGAAGGGCATTGTATTTCCGGTGGATAATACCCATAATCCGGCCAACGACTTTCCCTTCACACCAGGCGAGTAAAAGGATCGTTTCGCATGATGCAAAAGACTTATTGATCTTTGGATTAAAAAATTCCCATTCGTCCATATAGATCGGTGGAACCCAATTAATATGACCTTTATGAATAGCCGCAGGTAAATGAATAAACTTCTTTAGCTCGCCTTTAGAGCCAACTTCCTTAATTTTAATCTCCTTCCCGTTATGAGAAGCCTTTACAGACGGATTAAGTGATACGTCTTCATTCTTAAAATCTGCGATCTGGTCCATTTACCTGAATTAAATAACTGTTTGATTTTTTATGATTGTGCAAGATATTTTTTTTTAGCATACCAAGCAAATTATTGAACAATCAATTTTTTGTGACGCCTCCTATTCAGATTGGTCGTATTAAGGTAAAAGCCATTCCGTAATCTTGTAAACCGATATTGGTTAAGGGATAACCGTTGCGTGATTAAGCCGCGTTGGCCTTCCAGGGTGATCGGCCTTAAATAACTACCGGCATAGACCTTCTGTTGTCAGCTGAAAGAATAAAATAGTGAGGTTCTCTGTATTGCAGGAAAAGTTTAAAATTATTTCGTTCTCTTGTAAACCTTTTTCCCTTTTATCCGTTTATAGAGTTAAACAATTTAAAACAAGAAATTATGAGTTTTACACTGCCAACGCTCCAATACGATTACAAGGCTCTCGAGCCTTACATCGACGCGCAAACCATGGAGATCCATCACTCCAAACACCATCAGGCTTATACCAATAATCTGAACGCTGCAGTTGACAATACTGAGCTTGCAGGGAAGAGCATTGAGGAGATTTTCTCCAATGTTTCTAAGCTCGCACCAGCACTTCGCAACAACGGAGGTGGATTTTATAACCATAATCTTTATTGGGATGTGATGACACCAGGAGGCCCTGCAGGACCTGAAGGCAAATTACTCGAATCGATCAATGGTTCTTTTGGTTCTTTTGACCTGTTCAAGGAAGCATTTACCAAAGCAGCTGTTACACGTTTCGGAAGCGGATGGGCATGGTTAGTACAGAAAGGTGATAATCTGATCGTTACTTCAACCCCTAACCAGGATAATCCGTTAATGGATGTGACTGAAATTCAGGGAGCTCCAATCCTGACGATTGATGTTTGGGAACACGCCTATTACCTGAAATATCAGAACAGACGTCCTGAATATATTGAGGCGTTCTTCAAGGTGATCAACTGGAATGAAGTTGCGAAACGGTTTAAAGCCTAATTAATTTTGTTCTAAAGCATATTGAAATAGCTGCAAAAAGCTATTTGACCGTGGAATTACGCGGATAAAGCGCAAAGAGTTGCCAGGGTTTTCTTAGCAGTTTTTTGCGCTATTTTTTTATCCTACACAAAGGATTTGTTGCAGAAATACCAACACGGATATGGCTCAATTATGAAAGGTATACTGATTGGATTTCTGAAAATTCCATCAGCGATTTGATGTGTGCCTGTCGGCACTTCTGTTAGTACTTTCCTCCTACCAGACCTTCAACTGAATTAATGGAACCCATATTGTGAGGCTGCATCAAAAGTAAGTATTTTAATCGCAGAGAACCGCTGCGGGCAACCGCTGAGAGCCGCAAAGTATTAAGCAATATAATAACTCTGTGTCGCTGGCGGATACGGGTCTCGTATACAGCGGTTCATTAAGATGTGGGGCAATTTTCTCGTAATAGGTAAGCATAGCCATGTAACCCCTTTTTCGTAAGCGGTCTAAGGTGATCGTTGTAACCAAAATCGGACTTTGGGCAACGGCCCATCCGCCCATACGGGTTCTGCTCCATGAGTAAGCATGATCCTCGTCAATTCCCAATCGAAGCAGGTTTTTCCTTTTCCGCTCAGGTTTCTTCTCCCGATGTATCGGGACCAAATACAGTATCTCAAACGATTACGCAGCCAGCCATCAAGATCTTTCAGCTTGCCCTGTATACTTGCCATACGGAAGTAATCGAGCCAGCCCTGAGCGGTCTGATTGAGCTTTTGGATACGTTCATCGAAGGTACTTGGAGTAGTCTTCCGTGTGATGACTTTGAGTTTCTGCTTGAGCGATTTCCAGCTTTTATCGCTTACCACCAATTGGTATTTCCCACGTTCACCCTTCACATAGGT
>CAIXCY010000254.1 GCA_903918045.1 uncultured Bacteroidia bacterium | reverse complement strand
TGGTGTCAGCCAACATTTCCGGCATCGGGAACACGTTATCCGTTGCCAAAGGGTAAATCACTGATTCTTAGGTTCAGATTATTTGTCCATTCAGGATCTTTACCCGATCCCAAATTAATAAATTCACTTTGGGACAGTTTTAATGCAAAGGAAAAAGTGCAACCAACCTTCTCCTTTCCGGAAGAATAGAAGAATCATATAATCAACCAGACTTTATACTAAATTGAATTATTATTTTTGAAAACATTAAATTAATTATTTTCAGACTCCAAATACTATGAAAACAAAAGTTGCCAATTCGGATGTTTCGCGCCGTCAGTTTATTAAAACCTCAGGTGCGGCAGCAATTGCAGTACCCTTAATTGTTCAATCTTCAGTACTTCCGGGAAGGGGAGTGGCTCCCGGTGACAGGATCAATCTTGGAATCATAGGATGCGGGGGGCTTGGAAAGGAAAATCTCAAAGCGTGCACCGCTCAACCCAATGTGGTCGTCGTCGCAGCCTGTGATGTCTGGAAAGATCGATTAGATCCGATAGTTGAGAAATTTAAGGGAACCTGTACCGGGTATACAGATTTCAGGGAACTGCTAAAGCATAAGGATCTCGATGCCGTAATTATAGCGACACCAGCTCATTGGCATGCTATTATTGCAATCGCAGCGGCTGAAGCGGGTAAAGACATCTACCTTCAGAAACCTATGACCATGCATATCGGCGAAAGCTTTGCGGTCCGAAATGCCGTCAGGAAACATAAAGTGATCTGCCAGATCGGAACACAGATTCATGCCTCCGAAAACTACCGTCGTGTCGTCGAATTAATTCGGTCGGGTAATCTGGGCGAGATTGCAACCGTCCGTACTTTTTTCGTGATGAATGAGGCACCCAAGGGGATCGGTTCAGGAAATAACACTTCAAATATCCCAAAAGGTTTGAATTGGGACCAGTGGGTAGGTCCTGCCCGGATGCAACCATTCAATCCAAACCTGGTTAAGGATGCTTTCTATCACGGCTTCTGGATGGATTTTAGCGGTGGCTGGACACCGGGCATGGCGCCACATATCATTGACCTACCTATCTGGGCCCTTGACCTTGGTTTCCCGACAGAGGTCAGTGCATCAGGTGGAAGATTCGTTATTAAAGACGATGGCGACGCCTACGACAACCACGAAGTGCTCATCAAATATCCAAACCTTACCATGACATGGATGAGCTCGTTGACAAACAGTTATGGTTTCGACTTTGCAAAAGAGAAAAAAAGCCAGCGCAGGTTAGGCGTCTATTTTCATGGCGTAAACGGCACACTTCAAACCGACTACGATGATCATTTGATCTATCCCGAAGGAGACCGAATGGATGGGAAGATGACCCCTCCCGCTACTTTAGCTCCTTCACCCGGTCACGAAATCGAATGGCTTGAATGCATTAAATCACGCAAACAGCCTTCCTGCAATCCAGAATATCATATTCGCGTTGATGTTCCGATTCAATTAAGTACCCTTGCTTTGAAACTCGGTCGAACGATACGTTTCGATCCGGAAACGGAAAAAATAGTCGGTGACGAAGAAGCTTCCCAAATGGCAATACCCGAATACCGTGCCCCCTGGAAATTTTCAAAAGAGTATTTATAATCTGAAGAATCGAAATCATAGAAAATATTAAAACTGCGCAATCAAAATAAGTATGGAGAAACCGGCACGTTTAATGTCCCTCGATGCATTGAGGGGATTCGATATGTTATGGATTATCGGAGGGGAAAAAGTAATCCGAAACCTTGCCAAAGCAAGTGATAATGAATTACTGAATGTCGTTTCAAATCAGATGGAACATGTCGATTGGATCGGGTATCATTTCTACGATCAGATCATGCCCCTTTTCCTGTTTATGGTTGGTATGTCGATCCCTTTTTCGGTGAGCAAAAGACTTTCGCTGGGTGATTCAAAAAATAAAATATACAGCCATGCCATTAAGCGATCGGCAATCCTGTTTATCCTTGGAATGGTCTCCCAATGCAACCTGCTCGCATTCAATATCGATAAGATGTTTGTAATTCACGATACCCTGCAGGCGATTGCGATCGGCTATTTCATCAGCATTGTGATTTACACCCAGCTCGGCTTAAAAAAACAAATCGGTGTAGCGGTTGGACTTTTAATCCTTTATTGGATCATCCTCACTTTTATACCGGTACCCGGTCATCAGGCCGGTGTGATGGAACCCCATGTCAATATTGCCAAATATGTTGAACACTTGCTTTTCGGAAGGTTCGATGATGGTCCGGCCCCATACTCATGGGTTCTCGCCTCCCTCGGATTTGTTGTAACGGTGTTATCAGGCATTTTTGCGAGTACAATCATTCGAAGAGATTATCGCCTTTCGATATTAAAATCTTCCAATCTACAACTACACAAAGCCTTACTATTAGTGATTGTCGGATTTCTTCTGATTGTTTCTGCATTGATACTGAACATCTGGTTTCCGGTGATTAAAAATATTTGGAATCCGACATTTACCCTTCTGACCTCCGGTATCAGCTTTATGCTTTTCACCCTTTTTTACTTTGTTATTGACGTTAAAGGGTATCAGCGTTGGGCCTTCTGGCTTAAGGTAATCGGCATGAACAGTATTGCAGTTTATATTGGTACCGACCTGATCGATTTTGAAAATATTGCCCAAAATCTGGTTTTTGGATTAAGGCAATTCAGCGAATCCTTTTATCCTGCAATCCTCTCAATTACAGCATTACTAATAATTTATGGCATAATGTATTACCTATATAAAAAAGGGACATTTGTGAAAATCTAAGGTGTTCAATTTTATATCTGGTACTTCAGTAGAATAAATTTTTGAACCTACTAATCCGGCAATAGATGATTCTATCCAATCCGCTCCTTGGCACTGGACTGCATGCAATCGGCGGAATGTCAGCTTCCAGTTGTTATCTGCCAAATACGCAAACCAGTAAGTGGTCATGGGGGACATTCTGGTTGGTTCAGTCCCTCTTTGCGTGGGTTATCATGCCCCTGTTGGTCGGATGGCTGACGGTTCCCGATTTCTTTTTCATACTGGCCGAAGCTCCATCCAAACCTTTCTGGATTGCATTTCTGCTTGGCGGCGTTTACGGTTTCGGAGGAATGTCGTTTGGAAAAGCGATAAACCATATTGGCTACTCCCTAACCTATACCCTTGCCATTGGAATTTCGGCTGTCCTGGGTACAATCTTTCCGATGCTTATCTTTGGCGGTTTGGGCAGTTTCTTCACCAAACCGGGAGGTGAAATCGTTTTGTCCGGAATGGTTTTATCAGTCATTGGTGTTCTTTTTTGCGGATGGGCAGGATTTAAAAAAGAGAAAGACCTGAATTCACTTACCGTTGGAAGACCGGGTTTCAATATGACCATTGGTTTACTCTTAACAATCATTGCGGGTGTACTTTCAGCCGTTTTTAATCTGTCACTCGAATACGGTCAACCAATTGCAGATCTTGCTGCCAAACATGGTGCGGGGAATTTCGAGGGAAATGCAAAAATGATTATCTCTACAGCAGGTTGTTTTGCAGTTAATTTCGTCTGGTTTATTGTGGCCGGGATCAGGCAGGGAACGCTGCATGAGTTCCTGCCAGGTAATGGAATACCCGGTAAAATGATGTTCCGAAACTGGATCTGGTCTGCACTTGCTGGAACACTCTGGTGCTCCCAGTTTTTCTTTTACGGATTGGGCCATGTCCAGATGGGGAATTTTCAGTTTGCCAGCTGGGTCCTTCACATGTCAATGCTGATTTTTTTCAGCTATATCGTTGGAGTATTGATGAAAGAGTGGAAGGTCGTTAAACCCAAAACCTATGTTGTTTTGGTTATTGGGCTATTAACGCTGATCACCTCTTTCTGCATAACAAGTTACGGCAGTTACATCGGCGAACAGCTCATCAGGAATACGCATTAAAAAAGAGATAAAAATACAGGGATGAAGCGAAAAATTATTTTGTGCTTTTGCAGTATTACAATGTTAATTGGCACAGAATCATCCCTTGCCCAGAAATACGTGTTGTGGTTCTCAGATCCGGGAACGAAGTGGGAAGAGGCCATTCCTATTGGGAACGGAAGGTTGGGTGCAATGATCCGGGGCGGCATTCATCGGGATACATTAAGCCTGAATGAGGAGACCCTTTGGGCAGGTGAACCAATCAATAAACAAAATTATGAGGCTCATAAATACCTTCCCGAAATCCGATCGCTTCTCAATGCACGAAAAACTACCGAAGCCGAGAAATTAATAAGTGAACACCTGCAGAGTCCATGGTGTCAATGCTACCAACCTGCCGGCGATCTTATTTTAGATTTCGATCATTCTCAACCGGTTTCAAAATACCGACGGGAACTAAACATGGATAATGGGGTTGTGAAAATATCTTATCATGCAGGAGCTATCTCATTTACGCGTGAAATATTTGCCTCATACCCCGACAATGTTCTGGTGACACATATTTATGCTTCCCGAAAAGGCGCCTTGAATTTCACAGTTTCGCTCAACAGCCAGCTTCCCTATGAGGTATCAGCCGCCGGTAATAATCTTAAATTGGAGGGAAGGGCACCGAGTAATGCTCCCCATTTGCTATTCACAAAATCAAATTTAAAGAGTGAATTTGAGGAGTGTAAAGGGATGCGTTTTCAGGTTCAGTCCCGTATTTTACCTTCCGGTGGACAAATCACAACCGACAAAGGTCGGATAACCGTTAAGGATGCTGATGAAGTAGTTATCTTACTGGCAATTCAGACCAGCTATAACGGGTTCGGCAAAAATCCTTTTACGGAAGGGAAAGACTATAAGACACTCTGTTCACGTGATATCGCCAAAGCAGCAAAAAAAGGATTCAGGCAGCTGAAAAAGAGGCAAATTACCGATTATACAAAACTATTTGGGCGAATGGATATCGATTTAGGAAAGGACAGTGCTTCCCTTAAACCGATGCAGGAACGAATAAAAAACTACACCCCAGGAAATGACCCTAATCTGGCGGCACTCTACTTTCAATTCGGAAGGTATCTGCTCATCTCCTCCTCACGGCCGGGCACCAAGGCCGCTACACTCCAGGGGATCTGGAACAAAGATCTTCGTCCGGCATGGAGCTCCAACTACACCATGGACTGCAATGTTGAGATAAACTATTGGCCGGTTAACCTGGCGAATCTGGCCGAATGTCATCTTCCGTTGGTCGATTTGATTAAGGATCTTTCCGTTGACGGAGCCAAAACGGCTAAAAATATCTACGGAGCTCGGGGATGGGTAGCGGGTGTCAACGCCGATATCTGGCGCAATACTTCGCCTGAGGGTGGCAGTGGATTTTGGAATATTTATCAGGTTGCCGGCGCCTGGCTTGCCCACCATTTATGGGAGCAGTACCTGTTTACGCTGGATAAAGCTTACCTGGAGGATGTGTGGCCAACGATGAAAGGAGCTGCGCTGTTTTTTGCTGATGCACTTCAGAAAGATCCAAAAACCGGATGGCTCGTGACAAACCCCTCGATGTCGTTCGAAAATAATTTCATCCGGCCCGACTCAGTGGTAGGATGGGCCTGTGTGGGAGCCTCTCAGGATATGCAGATTATCACAAGCCTATTTAATTACTGCATCGAGGCATCCCGGATATTGGGAAAAGATAAAGAGTTTTCAGATCAGTTATCCACCCTTTTACCTCAACTTCCACCAATGCTGATCGATCCCATTAGCGGGCAACTGCAGGAATGGCTCGATCCATGGCAACCAGCAAATCCATTCGGTGGTCAGGTAGCTCAGGGATGGGGTCTGGCACCGGGTCATCTCATTTCTTTACGAAAAACGCCAGAGTTAGCTGAAGCATTACGCAAAACAATTGAATTTCGTAAACCCGGTGAAGCCTACAATGCAGGTTCATGGACCGGTGCAATCCCTGCCAATTTCTTTGCCCGTCTGGAGGATGGTGCCGAACTTCAAAAGGTTCTGGACCGCCATTTTAAACTGGCTCTCTTCCCTAATTTTACGAGCAAGTTTTTCGGAAAATACTGGGAAATTGATGGTAATCTGGGTATCACCGCAGCAATTGGTGAGATGCTGATGCAAAGTCATACTGGGGAAATCCAGTTGTTACCAGCCTTATCTCCTGCATATTTAACAGGTAGTGTCCGGGGATTATGCGCCAGAGGTAATTTCGAGGTAACTATAATCTGGGAAAAAGGAATTCTTAAAAGTGCTAGTATTTTGTCTAAATCAGGTGGCCCATGTATTATTCGTTACAAGGATAAAACTATTAATTTGCTAACCATCAAAGGAAAGACTATTCATCTTTCAGGAAATCTGACCGTATTGAACTAATACAGATAAAAGAATTGTCATCAGTTTTAGAGATCAGATTAATAATTAAAAACTCATACCTCAACAATCCCTCCAGGGAACGGAAAGTCCTGTATTTCAGCATCAATCTGTGGTAAAAGACCTAATTTGTCCCGCTTCCAGGAATACATTATCAGAAATAAATTCGAAATTTCTTAATTCGTATTAACCTAATACGACAAAAAGCCGATACACACAGTGACCGTTCTTAGAAGTATACACATAAAAACAGATCTATAAAACAGATTTTCAATGAACAATATATTGAACGGGTTCGTTATAATAAATTAAAATC
>CAIXCY010000253.1 GCA_903918045.1 uncultured Bacteroidia bacterium | reverse complement strand
TTTGCGCAAGGTCTTACTTTTGAGATTATGGTCGCCCATGCCAATACCCAGCTGATTAAACTTACTGACCGGTACCTGCTTGTCCGTGACAGGGAACAACCGCTCGATCTTAACGTGATTGATAATTATCAGGCGGGGGAAGTGCGTTCCACAAAGAACCTTTCCGGAGGTGAGACTTTTATCGTCAGTCTGGCCCTTGCGCTGGGGCTCTCTAAAATGGCGAGCAAGAATGTTCGAGTCGATTCGCTCTTTTTGGATGAAGGATTTGGCACTCTTGATGAAGATACCCTCGAAACCGCTCTGGAAACATTGGCAAGTCTGCGTCAGGATGGAAAACTGATCGGGGTAATCTCGCATGTGGCAGCGCTTAAGGAGCGTATTGCTACAAAGATATTAGTTGAAAAAATTTCAGGAGGGAGAAGCCGGCTTTGGGGTCCGGGATGTATACAAACAGTTCCTTGAAAATCAAGGCAACTATTTATAGCTTTTAACATTAAAGACACTGTAATTTAAAAAAGATAAAATCGGCTATTGATTCATCAATCTTTTGTCGTTTCTGGTTTGAAGAATTCCTTCGAACAAATTAAATATGGACTATAATATCATTTTTTTTATAGATTTGTTACCTTATATATGATTAAGCCAAACACTATTATGAATTTAGAGTCCAAAACTAAAGAAGAACTCATAACGGAGTTACATGAACTTCAGCTAGAGAATGTTTCTCTCAAGAGATTAATTGGGAGTGGAAACGAATCCTTTAGCAATACAGGGATGAGTTTGAAAGACTATGAAGAAAAATACAAAGTTTTATTTGAGGGTGGTGCTCAGGGAATTGTAGCTATAAATATTATAACTCATGACTTTTTATATGCTAATCCGGCTATCAGTCGTCTTTTCGGATATTCAGTGGAAGAGTTCCAATCCTTAACCATTGAAGATCTTCACCCAAAAGAATCAGTCGAATCTGTAATGGCTGAACTTGAATCACTTATTCATGACAAGAAGGTTACATCATTTGACGTTCCTTGTTTGCGAAAAGATGGTACGATTTTTTATGCAGACATCTCAGGAAATCTTGCAGCAGTAAACGGGCTAACCTATTTGGTTGGTTTTTTTAACGATTCAACATCACAGAAGGTTGCTAAGGAGGCTCTTAAATCAAGCAGGGATCAGTTATCATTTCTGGTCCAGGAGATGCAGGTAGGTGTTCTGATTCAGGGGTCAAAGGCCGAAATATTGACAAATAACCTGAAAGCTCTCGAGATGCTTGGAATTAGCCAGGATCAACTTCTGGGATTAAGCTCGTTTAGTCCGGAATGGAATGTTATCCACGAGGATGGATCACCCTTCCCCGGTGAAACTCACCCTGTTCCCCAGGCAATTGAAAATAAATGTCCAATCTTAAATGTGGTCATGGGCGTCTACCGACCAATTAAACATGATCGTATCTGGCTATTAGTTAGTGCAGTACCTGAGTTAAATAAAGATAGGGAAGTAATGCAGGTCGTGTGTACATTCATAGATATTTCCAGTAGAAAGCTTGCAGAGCATGAATTAATCAACTCAAAATTAATAGCTGAAGAGAATGCATTTTTTCTCAAGGAATCTCAAAGGGCCGGGAAAGTTGGTTCTTATAAAACTGATTTCATCTCAAATTGTTGGATGCCATCTGAAGAGCTTGAAACTATATTTGGAATTGATGCTAATTATGACAAAAGCATTTCGGGATGGTTTGAACTCGTGCATCCGGATGACAGGAAGATGATGAATGACTATTTGAATCTGGAAGTTATTGGAAAGGGTAAAAGATTCGATAAGGAATACCGGATAATTCGGAAAAGCGATAATACAGTCCAATGGGTACTCGGTCATGGTAACCTGCAGATTAATGAAGAAGGCAAAGCGAGCAAATTAATCGGGACAATACAGGAGATTACAGAACGCAAGATCGTGGAGTTGGAATTATATGCCGCCAAAATAAAGGCAGAGGAGAGCGAAATGCAGCAAAGGGCGCTTATCGACAACGCAATATTTCCGGTAAATATTGTAAGTTTAGATCCAAAATTCCTATATTTTAACGATGCTTCATGCTTGTTATTCGGGTTTAAAAATAGAAATTTTGATGAATATTCTCCAGCCGATTTTTGGGTTAATCAGGAGCAGCGAAAAGCAATGGTAGAAGAACTTAATGCGAATGGTCAAATCATAAATTTTGAATCAGAATTTCGTACAGTTGACAATGATAGCAGAACTCTTCTGGTAAGTTCCCGAATCATTACCTATAACCAGGAGCAGGCAATCTTTTCCGTCTATAACGACATTACTGAGCGAAAGAAGCTGGAAGATTCCTTTCTTAAAGCGAAGGAACATGCCGAGCAAAGCGATTGTTTGAAATCTGCCTTTCTGGCCAATATGAGCCACGAAATCCGTACACCGATGAACGGTATACTTGGGTTTGCAGATCTACTCAAAACAGATGGTCTAAAAAGCGAGGAGATGAAGGAATATATCAGTATAATTCAATCCAGTGGCACCCGGATGCTCAATATTATTAATGACATTGTGGATATTTCCAAAATCGAATCGGGACTGATGGAAATTGACTTACAGGAGTCCAATATAAACGAACAAATAAAATATCTTCTTACTTTTTTTAGACCTGAGGCTGAAGCGAAAGGAATAAGCCTTTCCTATTCAACCGGATTGCCGTCTAAGGAGTCGGTTATTCTCACCGACCGCGAAAAGGTATTTGCTATTCTAACAAACCTGATTAAAAATGCCCTTAAATTTACCCATGAAGGTTCCATTGAATTCGGATATAAATTGGTAGAGACGGAGCATGCAGCAGAGACGGAGCATGCTCCGACGCTACTGCAATTTTTCGTAAAAGATACAGGGATAGGAATCCCATCAGAGAAGTTGGAGGCCGTTTTTGAACGTTTTATCCAGGCAGATATAACTAACTCAAGAGCTTACCAGGGAGCCGGACTGGGATTGACTATCTCCAGGACCTATGTCAAAATGTTGGGTGGAAAACTTTGGGTAGAGAGCAAAGAAGGGGTAGGATCACAATTCTACTTCACCCTTCCTAATAACAATCAATCTGGGAAAAAGCTTATTGGTGAAAAGGTTGGTTCTGCAGAGGAACCAGGTAAACAAAGCAAAAGCCTTAAAGTCTTAATCGTAGAAGATATTTTTGAATCATCAATGTACCTTGAAATTATTCTCCGTTCATTTGCAAGTTCAGTTATAAATGCTGGAACAGGGGTTGAAGCAGTTGCGGCCTGTCGTAATAATCCGGATATTGACCTCGTTCTGATGGATATCCAGATGCCAGAAATGAACGGATATGAAGCAGTTCAGCAAATTCGGAAATTTAATCCTGAGGTGGTGATCATTGCACAAACCGCCTATGCGCAAAAAGGAGATCGTGAAAAGGCTCTTGCAGCAGGATGCACCGATTATCTGGCTAAACCAATCCGTAAAACAGATTTGCTGGCATTAATAAATAGTCATTTCGCATAATTCATTTTAAACCTTTGAGCTTAATCTGAGATTCTCAGTTTTATTCATGAGCTCGAAGTGGACCAGATCAAGCTTGAAATGGTTAATGAAGAACTTCTCGCTCAAAACAAGGAGAAAGAAGAACGGGAAGCGGAGTTGATCGTGCTGAATAAAAAACTGGCTTCCAATTTATCCTTATTAAAGGCCAATAAAAAGCTTAAACTTCTTATTGAGGAGCGAAAGAAAAGATTCGTAGAACTAATTATTGCCAATACAGAGCTGGAAAATCTTTTCCTATTCATTCCCCTTAAAACACAATACCCACTGATAATCAGTGGGTATTGTGTTTTTGTGGTGCCCAGAACAAGACTCGAACTTGCACACCGTAACCGGAACCAGCCCCTCAAGCTGGCGTGTCTACCAATTTCACCATCTGGGCAATTTGCCTTAAGCGGTTGCAAAGATATAAAAAATTCGGCTCGGAGAATCGCCAATCATCAAATTTTTAATATTCCCTGATTAACGTTTATAGTCAACATCATAGGTGACATCTTCAATGATTCCGTATGAATTGATGAAATATTTATACGTATCGGTCTTTGTCGCTTTGGGACTTTCAAAACGATCATACTGGAATTGTCCTGTATTGATTGGAGCGGCCTTGAGTCGTTTACTGGTCTGATAAATATAGATCGTCAGCCCCCCTTCACTAATTTCGGTACGGAGTGGTTTACCCTTCGCGAGTACCAGATCGGCCTCTTTTTTACCTTTATATTCCCGAACAAGCTTATGTTGCACCCCACATCCCGAAAGTCCAATGATCAAAACCATCAAAACTAAAAACCCTTTTATTTCCATTTTCCCATCCTCCTTTACCAAATTTCAATTTATTTCCAAATATTTCAATTTATCTCCTTACTGTTCAGATACTTTATTAACCCCTCGCATGCATCTTCAAGCAGATCTATGACCAATTCAAAATCGGCAATATCGCCATAATAAGGATCCGGAATAAATTTGTAAGATAACTGGGAAGAGAAGTCGGTCATCCGAAAGATTTTTTTGTGATCCTCCGGTGATCGTGCTATGGCATAAAGGTCTTTAATATTCTGATCATCCATTCCGATAATCATATCGAAACGATCAAAATCAAAATCTGCCTTTATCTTTCTTGAAATACTTGTCACCGTGTAACCTCGCCCTTGTGCCTGCTTTCGCATCCGGGCATCTGCCTTAGCTCCGGAATGAAAACCGATCGTTCCTGCGGAATCGCAGAAAACCTGATTATCCTTTCCTGCCCTTTTTAATTTACCCTTCATTACCGCTTCAGCGGCAGGTGAACGACAAATATTCCCCAGACAAACAAATAGAAGCTTTTGTTGAACCATATTCCTGATCTTATATATTTCTTTCCATAATAAATTCCTGTTAAAAACAAATCTCAGGAGTTTATTCAAATCACTTTTAAACTACAAAGATGTGGGAAATCAACAGAAATAAAAATAGAGAATTTCAAATTAAAAGATTAATTTCGCAACAGTAGCCGTTCAGCTGTTAAGGCAACTGGTATATCCGGCAATTTTTTAAATGCCTTTTGTGTTGTTTTTAGTTTAATCATAAAACCATCAAAATTTTAATATTATGGCAGATTTAAGAACCACCTACATGGGAGTCGAATTAAAAAATCCCATTATTCTGGGGGCTTCAAGTTTAGTAGAGGATCCAATTGTAATTCAGAAGATTGAGAGAGCCGGAGCGGCAGCAATAATTTACAGATCGTTATTTGAGGAGCAGATACACCTTGAGCAAATACAGCTCCAGGATCAGCTGGGAGAATATGACGAGCGTAATGCCGAGATGCAGAATTTATTCCCTCAGGTAAAGCACGGTGGTGCCAAAGAACACCTGTTTAAACTTGAAAAACTTATATCTAAAGTCTCTATTCCAGTATTTGCAAGCTTAAATGCCACCTACGAAGAGTCGTGGGAGGAATATGCCCTGGCTCTTGAGAAGACAGGAATTGCAGGACTGGAGCTTAACTTTTATGATGTTCCTGTAGATAGTGAGGCTGCCGGATCAGAGATTGAGGATAAACAGATCCGTATACTCACTAAACTCAAAAGTGTTGTAAAAATACCAATTAGTGTAAAGCTGAGCCCGTTTTATGGAAATCCGCTCAATCTGATTGCCAAAATGGATAAGGCAGGAGCAAATGGGGTAGTATTATTTAATCGGTTCTTTCAGCCCGAAATCAATATTGAAACAGAAGAGTTTTTCTATCCATTCGATCTTACCCATCCAAAGGATTACCAGTTAGGTCTGCGGTTTGCCGGATTGCTTTATGGAAATATAAACGCCGATATCTGCGCGAGCAGAGGTATATCTGATGGCAGTGACATGATCAAGATGTTACTTGCCGGAGCAGGTACTGTTCAGGTAGTCAGTGCAATATACCGTAATAAGGCTAGCCATATCACTGGAATGATTGATCTTCTTGAAGAGTGGATGGATGCCCGGGGATATAAAACGATCAACGATTTCAAGGGAAAACTATCGATGAAAAACTCCAAAGACCCTTACGCGTATAAAAGGGCGCAATACGTAGATATCCTTATGAAATCAAATGAAATTCTGAAAAAGTACCCGATGGTTTAGGTATCTCGTTCCGGGAAAGAAACTTTGAAAACCGGAAAATTAATTTAAATGCAAAATGCAGAGGGCAAAATGCTGATGTCGGATTTCTACCGATTTTCTCCTTGCTCAACTTTGCATCTTGCATTTTTCATTTTGTATTTAAATTATTACTTATGAGATCTCTGTTTGCTTTCCTGTTTATATTGATTTTTTCCATCCCCTCATTTGGACAAAAAGGAAAAGTGATTGAAAGCCTGATCTTTAAAAGTCAGATCGTGGACTATCCGGTAAAATATTCGGTTTACCTTCCTGATGGATACGAAACTTCGCAGCGTAGCTATCCTGTTGTTTACCTGCTTCATGGCTTTTCGGATGACGAAACCGGGTGGGTTCAGTTTGGCGAGGCAGGGGAGATTACAGACAAAGGGGTTGCTGAAGGGGCATTCCCTTCATGTATATTAATAATTCCCGATGGAAAAGTAACCTGGTATTGCAACAGTTTTGACGGAAAGGACCGCTGGGAGGATATGTTTGTAAACGAACTTATCCCTTATGTTGAAAAGGAGTTCCGCATCAGGTCAAAGAAAGAGTTCCGCGCAATTGCGGGGCTCTCAATGGGCGGATATGGGGCACTTGGTCTGTCAATGCGCCATCCCGAACTCTTTTCCTCGTGCGTTGCCTTAAGCAGCGCCACATTTTCTGACCAGGAGATCACAAAACAGGGCGATGACACCTATCATGATTTTTTCAAGAATATCTATGGCATTGACCTTAAAGGTAACGGTCGTTTAACCGCAGCATGGAATGCAAACAGCCCCCTCCATCTGATCCATAGCGTTTCAATTGAAAAACTTAAAGGGATCCGCTTTTATATCGATTGCGGTGACGACGATTTTCTTTACAAAGGAAACTCACTATTACACATTGAGATGCGAGATCTGAGTATTCCGCATGAATACCGTGTCCGAAATGGCGGACATTCCTGGTCTTACTGGCGCACAGGATTATATGACGGCTTAAAATTCATGGGGGAGAAATTTCGCCGGTAGCCAAATTCAGCTTGATTTAATTAAAAACATAATGTGAATGGTCAACAAACCACATTCTTTTGACCATTCACATTTTTGTTGGTTATAATTTAAATGAGAAATGAATCTTACGCAAATACCCTAAGTTTGGTTCCAGCTAAGGAAGTATTATATAATTTTAGTGCTTTGGGTGCCGGACCTGCAGTTACTGCCCCATTGAGTGAATATTGAGATCCATGACCCGAACCTGTATTTGAACAATTAAAACGGTTGTTTACACTATCATAAAGAACCGGCGAACCCTGATGTGTACATAAATTGGCCAACGCAACATATCCCGAAGTAGTATTGGCAATAATTATTCCATTATTTACCAATGAACCGCCTACTGTCATAAGTGCTGCGTTTGCAGGTAATGATAAATCAAGTGTGAAATCAACAGTTCCACCCGGTGTGCCACCTGTACCCGGATCTGCAACAGAACTCCCTTTACTGCAAGATACTAAAAACGGAGCAAACATAACAGTTCCTGCCGAAACACTCAGTGCTGTAAAAAACTCTTTTCTTCTCATATTTTCAATTTTAAAAATAATGAATACTTGAAATAATATATGTTACAACACATACCAATTAAAAAGGTTGACGAAAACAATCACAATTACCTAAATTTAATAAAAATAAAGCAAAATGACTTAAATACCAATCTTTAATCCTTTCTGCTGAAGGGTCGGATAACAGATACAAAGGAATAAACTATTGGTAATACCCTGTATTCGTTAAGTACAGAAATTGCGGTACATCCAACGCCGCTTGTGGCATAGTCAAAATTAAATGTAATTGAATCGGATGGTTTAATCTGATAAGGATATTGAGCTCTTGTCAGCTGGTTGGTATCATAGCTTTGGGCACTGAAATTAAATAACTGATCTCCGGAGAAGGTTACCCCCGTCCCTGTTCCGTTTTCGAAGGTCACCCACTGGTTATCTGTCCGGCATCCATAGTCCTGAGGTTTCAAATAGGGCTCGGAAAAATCGCTGATTTTGCACTTATATATTCCCAATTTAGCCCCTGTTTTCCGGTCCGGGTAATTTTCAAATGGTCCCCGACCACTCCATTCAATATGCTGCAGCGACTGGTTCAGTACCCATTTCAGCCCTATCCTTGGTAACCAGGCCGGCATTTCTCCGTGTGGAATAACCTGATGGTTGATTTTTAATTCTCCTTTAGGTGTAATTGTATAGAGATAATGGTTGGAAAAAGCAGTATGATAAGTCGAGCCAAATGCATGATTGTTGACACTGACTGTAACTTCTCCTGAACTATTTTTTGCACAATGGAACTCATCCAATTTAAAACGGAGATGATTTAGTCCCAAACTAAACCAATTATTAACAGGACCATTCCCCATTCCAGGCTGTCTCTCCTTTAGACGGGAACCATAATTTGCCCAGGGATCGGTTTCATTAACCAATGGTGCCCGCCAAACACTTAGAACAGGCCCCTTTTTAAGAATTTCAAGGCCCCCGTATTTCATCGAACTCAGGTCCCCTGTTTCCTTATCAAAGGAATAGGAAAAATCAGGTCCTGAGATTACAGTTTCCTTTAGCTTATCCAGGACAATAAGTGAATCCTTAACGTCCTTATTTATAGCAATAACTGGGATAAACCATTTTAATGGCAACTGATCCCAGGCCACTTCAAAGCCCTTTTTAGCATAGAATTTATCTTCTATCGTTTGAAAACTAAGCAGTAAACGGTATGATACTCCAGGTTTAAGCTCCGGCTTTTTAAATGGAATTCCGAGTTCGCACCGCTCCCCTGCACCAAGAGAAATTTTAAGATCACCTTGCTGAACGATTTTATTATCTCCATGCAGCTCCCACAGACAATTTAACTCTTTCAGATCTGTAAATGCAAAACGATTTGTGATTTCAATTACACCCTTATTGGCATCTTTCCATTCACAATGAACCGGCTGAGCCGATTTTTTCACCTGCCAAAGTTCAGCCTGAGGCGCACGGTCCGGCCAAACCAACCCATAAGATCTTGCCCCTATTCCCAAACTAAAATACTCCCCAGTGCAATCCTCCCGCTCAAAATCGAGCCAAAGTCTGGACTCTTTTTTCAGCGCTGCAATATCAGCCGACAGCAAACGATCCACCGATATTGCCTGATCAAATATGGCGACTCTGTCAAACCGGGCATTAGACATTTTATCAGAATACTCCGAACCCTCATTTTCTGTACTGTATCCCAATGAAACCGGAAAAGGTTTACTGGTTATGAGTCCTTTGTACGGACGAGTGGCAACTTTATTCTCATCAATATAAAGTGACATGTTTTCTCCGTCACAAATTCCGGCTACATGGTGCCATTCTCCAATCCAATTGTCTGGCAGTGACCCCGACAATCGATACTTCTGTTGATCCGTTACATAGAATTCAAGATTCTTTTCATCTTTTTGAACAATGCCAAACTGATAATCCCCTTTCACGAGGAAGGTTCCATTACCGTTCCATTTGTTTGGAAAGACCCAAAACGACAAGGTCAGTTTGGATCCGGTTATATCGAGGGACGGATCCTGATAAGTCTCAACCCATTGATCATGTCCGTTTAATTCGATGGCTTTACCAAACTTCCCTTCCACCAGAACTCCTCTCCCCTTAATGGAAGTGTTAATCTGATTGGGTGATTCATCGTCTAAAAGACGGATTTTTTCTGTGATCCCGGGGCTCATCCAGTCCCAGATCGCCCCTCCGGAAAGACGGGGGTACTTATAAATAAGATTCCAGTACTCATCGAGTCCGCCAGCCCCGTTGCCTGTAGCTGCAACATATTCATCCATAAAGGAAGGTCGTGGATCCTGACTCTCGGGAACCTGCGCAATCCGGGTTTCCAGCTCATCAGGAGTGGGATAACGTGGTCCAATGATCTCTTCGCAAGGAACCTCATTTTTCCAGGCGACATCATCCGTATTCCCGCCATACATCCATAGCCTTGTCGGATCAAGCCGTTTCCCCTCCTTAATTACTTCACAGATATTTTTCCCAAATCCACTCTCATTTCCAGCACTCCAGAAAAGGATACAAGGATGGTTCCGGTCACGTAAAACCATTTTATTAACCCGTTCAACATACGACTTAGTCCATTCGTCCCGTTCTGAAATAAATTCCGTTGCATGTGATTCGTCCCCTGTTTCATCAACGATAAAGATCCCCAGCTCATCGGCAAGTTCAAGATAATCCTGAACCGGGGGATAATGCGAAGTCCTGACACAATTGATATTGAATTGCTTCATCAGGGTAAAATCTTTGCGGATTGTCTCCACATCCATGGTATGTCCAAGCGTGGGATGCTGCATATGGCTGTTAACTCCATTAAGTTTAATTGCCACTCCGTTGAGATATAAAGCCTGATGTTTAACCTCAACTTTTTTAAATCCGATTTTTGTTGCAATGATCTCCTGTGGCGTTCCAGATGCCGGGATCAACTCAAGTGTCAAAGGATACAGGGTTGGATATTCAGATGACCATTTATCGGGATTCTTTACCTTGGCAGATAGTGTTAGCACCTGCTCCCCTTCTCCATTCAAACTAACAACTGGTGTTATGAGAGGTTCCTGAATTGCCTTATGATTTTTTCCATAAAGAGTGACCCTAACCCGATAATTTTTTTGGGGGGAATTCCGATAATTCTTCAGGTTTATCTTTACGACCAAATCGGCATCTTTATAGTGGCTATCAAGATCAGTGGTCACAAAATAATCACGGATATGTACCGGAGGGGTTGCCATCAGGTAGACATCACGGAAAATTCCGGCCAGTCTCCAGAAGTCCTGATCCTCCAGATAAGTACCGTCCGAATACTTATAAACCTGAATGGCGATGCTATTTTTACCAGGTTTTAAAAATGGGGTCAGGTTATATTCTGCTGGCTCATTAGCCCCCTGATTGTATCCTACCTCCTTACCATTTAGCCATACAAAGGTGGCTGATGTAGAACCATCCATTCTTAAGAAAACCTGTTTCCCCTGCCATTCAGCCGGTAATACAAAAGTTGTCCGGTACGATCCAACCGGATTATAATCGTGCGGAATTCTTGGCGGGTCGACTTTAAAAGGCTGAGATACATTTCTGAACATTGGATCGCCAAAACCCTGCATCTCCCAGTTCCCGGGAACGTTAATTTTTCCCCAGGTGTGGTCATCGAACTGTGGCTGAAAAAAACCGGCGGGTGAAACTGACGGATTTTCGGCATAATTAAATTTCCAAAGGCCATTGAGTGAAAGATAACCTTGAGATACATCCTTGACATTCCTGAATACCTTTTCCAGATCATGACCTGGGATCAGGGGAGCATGACCTGCCTCCTGATTCAATTCAATGACTCCAGGGTTTTCGATAAACTGGTATACATCAGTGGGGAATTTTGCCTGAGAATAACTGACCAATGATCGTAATATGAACAGCCAGAATAAGATACCAGAAATTAGATTTCTCATGATTAGTATAATTTGGGATTGAACAGTCTCTGCTAAAATAAGTGAAATTGATAGTAACTTTACCGAAAATATAAAATTAAGAGTGACGAATTTTCAAAGGTAAAAATGAACGGAGAACATATAAAGAAGATCAAAGAAGTTGAAGAGATGTTACTTGATGTTGGAACGTTGCTGATGAGTAATGGAGCTAGCACAGGCAGAGTCAGAACTACTGTAAACCGGATCGCTGAAGCGTTAGGCTACGAGGTTGAATTACTGATCACTAGCAGATCTCTTATGCTTACTGTAACCGAAGAGAATGGGTCAGATTATACAAGCAGTGTCAGAAGAACCCCACCCCATGGGGTTAATTTTAAACTGGTTTCGGGAATAAGCCGGATGAGTTGGCGAATCATTGAAGACAAACTTTCGGTAGAACAAATAAATCAGGATCTTAGCAGATTAAGGTCATTGCCACATTACCCCCGATTGGTAGTGCTTTCACTTGTAGCGCTGGCAGGGGCCTCATTTTGCCGCTTATTCGGAGGAGATGCTGTTGAGATGATTGTTGCTTTTGTCGCAACTTTCGTTGGACTTTTCATTCGTCAGGAGGCGATAAAAAAGCGGTTTAACCCTTACCTGGCTATCGTATTCGCCTCATTTGCTGCCTCAATGATCTCAGGATTATCAGTCAGGTTGGGAACAGGTAATACCTCGGAACACGCACTGGCCACTTCAGTTTTATTTCTTATCCCCGGAGTTCCCTTTATCAATTCCCTGACCGATTTACTGGATGGAAATACGCTGAACGGAATCGTGCGGGGTGTTAACGGCTTTATTATAGCCTTTTCAATTGCATTTGGATTAATGCTTGCTATGAAAATTTGTGGAATTTAATTTCTGTTAAACAGTTTAGACGATGTCATTGGAGTTTATATCAATTTTTGAAAAAGGAATCTGGTTTGGATTTGCAGCCCTGGGGTTCGGAGTTCTATTTAATGTTCCCCAGCGGGCATTATTAATTATTTGGCTTATGGGAGCAGCTGGAGGTTTAACGAAACTATTGCTGATGCTCTTTAGCATAGATATTGTACTAGCCACCTTCGCTGGAGCAACATTGGTAGGGATATTGAGCGTCTCGGCCGCACACAATAAACATGCGCCGCCTCTCGTCTTCTCGATTCCTGCTGTTATACCAATGGTTCCCGGCGCTTTTGCCTACCGAATGATGCTTGGACTAATTAAATTATCAGGCACCGCTGTAACCAATGAAACCTATTCACAAACGCTTGGAGAAACAGCCAGCAATGGCCTTAAGACTTTGTTTATTCTGATCTCACTGGCCGTTGGGGTGGCGATTCCAATGTTGATTTCACGCAAAGAGACCATTAAAAGAATCAGACATATATCGGATTCAGACGCGGAATAATAAATTGACTTTGTTGCGAATATTCTGATAATCAATTGATAAAACAATAATGAAAAAATTATTCTTTAGCCTTCTGCTGTTTTGTGGCTACCAGGTTTATGCTCAAAATGGCGAAAAATTCTTTCCATTAAAAGATCTGACAAAGGTGGGCGTTTATTATTATCCCGAACATTGGGATTCGACCCAATGGGAGCGTGACTTTAAAAATATGGCAGATTTAGGATTTGAATTTACCCATTTTGCTGAATTTGCCTGGGCACAACTTGAACCTGAAGAGGGTCGTTACGATTTTAACTGGCTCGATCGTGCAGTTGGGTTAGCATCAAAATACAATCTAAAGGTAGTTATGTGCACCTCGACAGCAACACCTCCGGTATGGCTTGTACGAAAATATCCCGATGTACTTATAAAGAATGAAAACGGTACGGTAAACGACCACGGTTCACGTCAAAACGCCTCCTTTTCAAGCACATTTTACAGGAAATACGCTCTGAAGATGGTCGAAGTGCTTGCAAGGCGATATGGGAATAATCCACAAATATTTGGTTGGCAGGTTGATAATGAGCCACGAAAATTTGAGGACTACAATACCGATGCCCAGGTGCGCTTCCGCGGTTGGCTGAAACAGAAATATCATACGATCGATGCATTAAATAAATCGTGGGGTACCAATTTCTGGAGCGGAACTTATTCCGGTTTTGACCAGATCAATATTCCGTTGATTGCCCAATGGGGGATGAATTATCACCAAAGACTCGATCATGACCGTTTTATGGATCAGGAAACAGCCTCGTTTCTGGATGAACAGGCAAGTGTCATCCGCAAGTTTGCCTCTTCATCGCAGTGGATAACTTCCAATTATATCCCCATGTACGACACCGGTTATCCGGGGATGAGCCACAAACTTGACTTTACCGCCTACACCCGATATATGGTTTATGGCGCTGATCATGGAATAGGTTCCAAAGGTTACCGTGTTGGCGAGTATTCACGAATTGCGATGGCGAACGATTTTTTCAGGCCTATGGCCGGATACTACGGAGTGATGGAGTTACAACCGGGACAAGTCAACTGGGGTACGATCAATTCGCAACCCTTGCCTGGTGCTGTGAAATTATGGTTATGGCATGTTTTCGCAGGGGGGAGCAAATTCACCTGTACGTATCGCTACCGGGCTCCCCTCTATGGGTATGAGCAATACCATTACGGAATCGTTGGACCAGATGGGGTTACACCAACTCCGGGAGGAAAAGAGTTCAGCCAGTTTATCCGGGATATTGCGCTTCTGAGAACAAAATACAACGCCAAAAATGCCCTTCCCAAAGCATATACTAACCGGAAAACAGGAATTCTATTTAATGCCGATAATGTGATGGCAATCGACCAGAATAAACAGACTGTTGAGTGGAATACTGAAAACCATTTTCTAAAATACTACAAAGCGTTAAAATCATTCGGTGCACCTGTCGATTTCATAAGGGATACCACCAATTTTTCAGAATATCCCTTCCTGATTGTCCCTGCATACCAGCAAATCGACAAACAGCTGATTGCCAAATTAACTGCCTATGCCGAAAAGGGAGGGCATCTGGTGATGAGTTGTAGAACGGGGCACCAGGATCGCGATGGTCATTTATGGGAAGCGCCGTTTGCTCAGCCAATATACAAACTTATCGGCGCAGAGATTGATTCTTATGATCTACCCATGCCTCAATCGGTCGATTCGGTAAGATTCGAAGAAAAACCATACGCATGGACAAGCTGGGGAGAAATCATCAAACCAGAGAAGGGAACTGAAAGCTGGGGGAAATATGAAGGGGATTTTTATGCCGGCCGCTCTGCTGTTATTTCCAGAAAACTTGGAAAAGGAACAGTTACCTATATTGGGGTTGACAGCCAATCGGGGAACCTTGAACACGATGTCCTTAGCCGGGTATTTCATGAATCAAATGTTGGAATCGAATCTTATCCTGCCGGAATCATCACCGAATACCGCGATGGATTTGGTATAGCGATGAATTATTCTGATAAGATTTACGATATGAAGCTGCCGGATTCATCAGAGGTGATCTTTGGAAATAAATCAATTTCCCAGGCGGGTGTTCTGGTGTGGAAATATTAATTAATGGGTAAAATTAAAGGAACGGTATTCCTGGCTATTATTGCATGCCTGCTTTGGTCATCGGCATTTGCAGTGATTAAAATTGGGCTTAGATACACCACACCGTTACAATTTGCCGGAATCCGTTTTATAATTTCCGGGTTAATGGTCCTTCCGCTAGTCGGTCCATTAACCACTGCTATTCATTACATTCAGGATAATTTCAGGCTGGTTCTGCTAATCGCATTTCTGCAGACATTTGTTCAGTATTCATTATTATATAGTGGGCTGAACCTGATTCCCGGGGCGTTTGGCGCAATCATTATTGGGTCTGGACCGTTGTTTGTCGCATTAACAGCCCACTTTCTGATGCCGGATGACCGGCTTACATTACCCAAATTGGGAATTATCTTTATGGGAATTATTGGAATCGCGATGGTAAGTCTTAGCCACGCTTCCGGCAAGGGGACCGGCAATCTTATTCTGATTGGAATTCTTCTCCTTTTTCTCACCAATATCAATGCCGGATTTACGAATGTGATTATTGCCCGTGATGCGAAGCATATTCCCCCATTGGTATTAAGCTCCTCCGCGCTGATCTTTGGAGGATTATTGCTGTTTCTGACCTCCATTCCTGTTGAAGGATTCAAACTTACAAATCCCCCTGCAGAATACTATTTTTCTTTGGGCTGGCTTAGTTTTTTATCGGCAACGGCACTTTCGATCTGGTTTTCGCTTTTGCAGCGCAAAGGGGTGAAGGTCTCTGATCTGAACATCTGGAAATTTATCATTCCGGTCTCCGGAGCGATCCTCAGCTGGATACTTGTCCCCAATGAATCTCCCGATATCATTTCGGTTGCAGGTATTTGCACCACTGCACTGGCCCTTATTTTATTCAACCGGGAGAATTCGATTCAGCTGAAGGAACCGGGGATATAATTTCATCGGTTATGGCTTCGCAATTCAAGTTACGGAGCGTGAAGCCTTCACGTTTCAGGATTAAATTTGTAAATTAGCCACCTCAATCCTAAGCCTGTGATTTAAATGAGACTTATAACCCATACTCCTAAAAAAGCGCTTAAGGCATTTTTAAAACAGAAACCTTTAAGAAGCGAAATCGACCTCTTTAAACACAATCTAATCGCATTACTCGATAAGATCAATGTAATAGAAAAACAACCCAAAGACGAAAGTGAAGAACACCTTAAAAATAATATCAGGGACTTCCTACGTGACACCTGGTACAAAGAGACTAACGCAATAAATACCAAGGAAAAGAAAGATTTAGTTATTCATTTAGGTAAAACAACCGACAGCGAAGCTGGTGTAATTATTGAAGCCAAACGACCAGCCAATCTGAATGAAATGATTTCGGCTGAGAACCCGAACAAAAAAGCGCTACACGAATTAATACTCTATTACCTCGATGAGCGAAATACAGTTGGTAACACCCTCTTAAAGCAGCTTGTAATAACCAATATATATGAGTGGTACATCATTGATGCCAATTATTTTGACAAGTATATTTACCGCAACACTCAAATTCAGAAACTCTACCAAACCAAAATCAACGATCATAAAGACAATCCGTTTTTCTATGAAGAGGTTGCCAAAATTATTCCCAAAATTGACATTGAAATCCCTTGCATATATTTCGACATCCGTCAATTTGAAAACATATTACGAAATAACAAAAAGGAAGATGACCATGAATTAAGCGCACTGTCAAAAATACTTTCACCCCAACATCTTTTAAAAATAATCACGCCCAACGATAGTAATTCACTCGATGAACGGTTTTACAAGGAGTTGCTTCATATTATCGGTTTGGAAGAGGCAAAGGAGGGATCTAAAAATATCATCCGGCGCAAAAAGGAGAATAGAAATCCGGCTTCTTTGATCGAATTGACTATTGATGCCATCGATACAGAGGATACCTTGCATCGCCTTCCTGACCAAAACGTTTACGGTACGAAGAAAGAGGAACGGATCTTTAATATTGCACTCGAACTTTGCATCACCTGGATCAACAGAGTCTTATTTCTTAAACTGCTCGAAGGACAATTGGTTACCTATCACCAGGGCAATAAAGAGTTGCGTTTCCTAAATACCGAAACAATACAAGACTTCGACGAACTATTCAAACTCTTCCACAAGGTATTGGCAGTTAATCTTCAAAGCCGAACTGATACCATCAAAGTTAAATATCACCATATTCCCTACCTGAATAGTTCTCTTTTTGAAATCAGCGAATTGGAGGACCAGATCATTAAAATCAATTCGCTCGATAATCGTGGTCAACTTGAACTGATTAATACAACGATTCTAAAAGAGACCAGAAAAAAAGTTGACAAACTTCCGACGCTTAGCTATCTTTTTGAATTTCTCGATGCCTACGACTTTGCCAGTGAAGGTTCGGACGATATCCAGGAAGAGGACAAAACGATCATCAACGCTTCGGTACTTGGAAAAGTATTTGAGAAAATCAACGGATACAAGGATGGATCAATTTTCACCCCGGGATTCATTACAATGTATATGTGTAATCAATCCATCCGGCTGGCCGTGGTGGCAAAGTTTACTGAATATTGTCTGAAGAACCGGTTGGAAGATTTAACAGTAACCTCCATTGACGATGTTTATGAGCTGATTGGGAGAAAAATCACTAAACCACAGGCCAACGAAATTATTAATTCTATAAAAATATGCGATCCGGCAGTCGGATCAGGTCACTTTTTGGTTTCTGCCCTGAACGAATTGATTGCGATCAAAAGTGAGTTAGGCATTTTGATGGACAAAACCGGAAAAACACTGCGGGATTACCGTGCAGAGGTAATTAATGACGAACTTTATATTTATGATATTGAGACTGAGGAGCAAATCAAATATATTGTCCCCGACACTAAATCCGGGAATATAAGCTATAATCCCGGAGGCGATAAATCCCGGATAGTAAAGAAGTCAAACAGTGAAAAGCAACGGGTCTTTGAAACACTGTTTTATGAGAAGCAAACCATCATCGAAAATTGCCTGTTTGGGGTCGACATCAACCCAAATTCGGTAAAGATTTGTCGTTTACGTTTGTGGATTGAACTTTTAAAGAATGCCTACTATAAAGAAGATACAGGATTCACCGAACTGGAAACCCTCCCAAATATCGATATCAATATCAAATGTGGGAATAGTTTGCTGAGCAGATTCCCTTTGGATGCAGATCTGAGCAAGGCATTACGAAGCATTAAATACGATATAAAAGCTTACCGTGGTTTTGTTAATGATTATAAAAACGAGAAAAACCGGGATGTTAAACGGGGTTTGCAGAAAATAATTGATGCCATCAAAGGAGACTTCAGGACTCAGATTAACCGGAATGATCCTAAAATGAATAAATTAAATAAACTGCAAAGTGAATTTAATTTACTTGTAGCACCTCAGATTTTTAAGGAACCAGATGCCGATTATGGGAATAAAAACTTTAAAAATGAGAAGAAAGAACGTATCAATTTTTTAAAATCAGAAATTGAGAAGTTGTCAAAAGAAGTTAGCGACATAGAAAATAATGTCATCTATAAAAACACCTTCGAATGGCGCTTCGAGTTTCCTGAAGTATTAAATAATAACGGCGAATATGAAGGGTTTGATATCATAATTGGGAATCCACCATACTTTTCATTGTCAAAAATTAAGGAGATCGCCGGATATTTTCAAAATGCAGGATTTCAAACCTATTCAAAAAGCTCGGATATCTATTGTCTTTTTTATGAACGGGGGAATCAAATCCTAAAATCAAATGGATATCTAACCTTTATTACTTCAAACTCTTGGTTAAGATCTATTTATGGAGATTTACTCAAGAAGTTTTTTATTCAAAATATGCAGCCTCTTTGCCTGATGAACATAGAAGATATTCAGGTTTTTGCAGAAGCGACTGTTGAGTCTAATATATTAATTCTCCAAAAGGCTAAAAATGAAACTCCGTTTTTAGTAGCTAATTTATCTGATGATTATGTGATTAATTCATCACTCTCTAATTACTTTAAAGAAAAAAGCTTTATTTATAATATTCCGGAAACATCCGAATGGAACATCGGAAATGAAAGGACAGGGCTATTAAAGCTTAAAATAGAGCATAATTCTAAACAGTTAAAGGAATTTGATATTAGGATTAACTTTGGAATCAAAACAGGATTAAACGAGGCATTTATTGTTGATGAGAAAACAAAAGACAAATTAATTCTTGAAGATCCAAATTGTGCCGCTATTATCAAACCAATTTTACGGGGAAGAGATTTGAAAATGTATTCATATGAATTCTCAAATCAATGGGTTATCTGTACTTTTCCGAGTTTAAAGATTAATATTGAAGATTATCCAGGTATTCTTAATCATTTTATAAAAATCGGAAAATCACGCCTTGAACAGGCAGGAAATATAGATAGTAGAAAGAAAACAAATAATAAATGGTTCGAGACCCAGGATGCAATATCTTATTGGGAAGATTTTGAAAAACCAAAGGTAATCTGGGGTGAGATATCCGATAAACCCAAGTTTGCTTACGACGATTCAAAATACTATGCCGAAGCCACCACTTTTATAATGACAGGTGATAAATTGAAGTATTTATTGGCCATACTCAATTCTAAAGTTTCAGAATGGTATTTCAATCAAATCGGAACAACCACCGGAATGGGTACAAATCGCTGGAAAAAATATAAAATTGAATTACTTCCGATTAAGATTGCTTTAAAGGAAACAGAGTCGAAAATTGAATCGATTGTTGACCAAATCATAACCATCAAAAAATCAGATCCATCAAAGGATACCAGAACTCTTGAATCAGAAATTGATCAGTTGATTTATCAGCTTTATGAGTTGACAGACGAAGAAATTGCAGTAATAAAAGGAATTAATAAAGGAGAATAGAATCTGAAAATAAATCATTACTTAGTTGGCCGATATAAATCCAATTCGAAATAATCTTACACCTTTTTGAAGCAATACTCCGGCCCATTGAAGAAGTCTTACACCGTTTCGAAGCAGTCTCCGAAGGTCGGAAACTGCTTCAATGGGGTGAATAACATCTTCGAAGGGGCGTAGTACTCCCTTTATATGGCGAAGACTTGCTTCTCGCAGGCACCTTCAATCGTTGAAATATCAAAGAAACCTACAAAGTGGTGTAACATTTCTTCGACGTTGTGCCTCTATTCGCAATAGTATCTATAGGATCGTTAGAATTTACAATTCACAGATTTTACTAACTTTGCGCCAAACAGAATAAGATAAAAACAATGGAATTACAGATCTTAACTGCCATATCACCTATCGATGGCAGATACCGTGACAAAGTGGAAGAACTCGGCGAGTATTTTTCGGAATTTGCACTTATAAAATACCGCGTATACGTTGAAATTGAATACTTTATCGCCCTGGTTGACCTTCCTCTGCCTCAGTTGCACAGCTTTAATCCCGAACTTAAGGTTGCCTTGCGCAAAATCTATGATACGTTTAGTCTCAATGATGCCCGTAAGATTAAGGATATCGAGAAAGTAACCAACCACGATGTCAAAGCTGTTGAATATTTTATCAAGGAGAAATTTGATGAACTGGACCTTGCGAAATACAAGGAGTTTATCCATTTCGGACTCACCTCCCAGGATATCAATAACACCGCAGTTCCCTGCTCACTGCGCGATGCAATCCAGAATGTTTATATCCCATTAATTGATGAACTTATTGCCAAACTCGAAGGGATGTCCTTCGCCTGGGAAGATGTATCAATGCTCGCCAAAACTCACGGTCAGCCAGCCTCTCCTACCCGACTGGGAAAAGAGATCAAAGTGTTTATCGAAAGGCTAAACGTTCAGGTAGAGCTTTTGAAAGGAATTCCATGTTATGCCAAATTTGGGGGTGCAACCGGGAATTTCAATGCACATCATGTGGCATATCCTCAGATTGACTGGGTCGATTTCGCGAATAACTTTGTCCGCGACGCCCTTCAGCTGGAACGTTCGCAGGCAACCACGCAGATCGCACATTACGATAACTATGGCGCAATCTTCGATAATATGAAGCGTATCAATACGATAATCCTGGACTTTGACCGCGATTTCTGGACCTATATCTCGATGAATTACTTTAAACAGCAAATCAAGCAGGGAGAAGTGGGTTCATCGGCAATGCCACACAAAGTCAACCCAATTGATTTTGAAAACTCTGAAGGAAACCTTGGAATAGCCAACGCAATATTCGAACATCTTTCAGCCAAGTTACCAATCTCAAGGTTACAACGCGACCTTACCGATTCCACTGTGCTTCGGAATATTGGTGTCCCGATTGCTCATACCATACTGGCAATCAAATCAACTCTGAAAGGTCTAGGTAAATTATTGCTTAATAATGAGGTGATTGAACGTGATCTGGAAGATAACTGGGTTGTGATTGCCGAAGCGATACAAACAATTCTTCGCAGGGAGGCCTACCCAAATCCTTATGAGGCATTAAAAGATCTCACCCGCGTAAACCGTAAGATAGACCGCGAAGTGATGCACGAATTCATTGACAAACTGGATGTTAGCCAGTCCATTAAGGAGGAGTTAAAGAAGATTACGCCACATAATTACACCGGAGTAATCATTTAATTACGTTACAAACTAAAAAATATTACTGTGAAAGGTCTTTACCTTCTTCTAAAACGCTTTGTTAATCCGTACAAAGGTTATGTTATTGCAGCCTTTATTTTTAATCTTCTCGGAGCCTTGTTTGGTGCCTTTCAGTTTGCAGCCCTTGAGCCTGTTCTTGGAGTATTATTCGGGACACAGAAACTTGTTGAAAAACCCGTTGAATGGGCTTTGACAGTAGGAAGTGTCAAGGCAAACATCATGTACCAGCTGAGCGATGTAATTGTTAAGTTCGGAAATGAAAAGGCACTTGTCTACATCGGCATTTTCCTTATGATCATGGTATTCCTGAAGGTGCTTTTTACTTATCTGGCGTTATATATGATCGTACCGTTGCGAAATGGTGTGGTTAGAGATATCCGGAATCAGATTTACAAGAAAATTCTGGAACTTCCGATTGGCTTTTTCTCGGAAGAGCGTAAAGGCGATATTATTGCAAGGATGACGGGCGATGTCCAGGAGATTGATAACTCAATCATGAGTTCCCTTGAGATGCTACTCAAAGATCCGCTGATCATACTTATATCGCTGGCATTTATGATTTATATGTCATGGTCGTTGACCCTTTTTGTCTTCCTGCTGCTACCGGTTGTAGGATATTTAATTGGTAAGGTGGGTAAAAGTTTGAAAAAGCCTTCGATGCGCGGGCAAAATAAGATGGGCGAATTACTCTCAACCATCGAGGAGTCTTTGACCGGTCTTCGGATTATCAAAGCATTTAATGCGGAGAAAAAGGTTTCAGAGCACTTTAAAAAACAGAATACACAATACTATAATATTATGAACGGGCTCATGTGGCGCAGATACCTTGCCCACCCGATGTCCGAATTTTTGGGAACAGCAGTGATTGTAATTGTATTGTGGTATGGTGGCAAACTGGTTCTTAACCACAACAGCACTTTAACTCCTCAGGGTTTCATTACTTACCTGGTTTTCTTCTACAGTATCATTAACCCTGCAAAATCGTTTACAACGGCTTTCTATGCAATCCAGAAAGGTCTTGCTTCGATGGAGCGGATCGACATGGTCATGCTGGCGACAAATAATATCATTGACAAGGAAAATCCACTTTCTGTAAAGTCTTTTCAGCGACAAATAGAATATAAGGATGTTGTCTTTCGCTACCTGGAGGATGATGTTCTGAAGAAAGTAAACTTAACTATTCCCATCGGGAAGACAGTTGCCCTTGTCGGACAATCGGGGTCAGGCAAATCCACTTTTGTTGATTTGCTGCCACGGTTTTATGATGTAAGCGAAGGAGAGATCCTTGTGGATGGCGTTGATATTCGCGACTACAAAATCACTGATTTGCGTGGTCTGATGGGCAATGTGAACCAGGATCCTATCCTTTTTAACGATACCTTCTTTAATAATATCTCATTCGGGGTTGAAAATGCAACACTCGAACAGGTTGAGAATGCCGCCAAAGTTGCGAATGCACACGATTTCATTATTGCCACTCCGGAAGGATATGAGTCTAATATTGGCGATCGGGGAGGAAAACTCTCGGGAGGTCAGCGGCAGCGTGTGTCGATTGCAAGAGCTGTACTTAAAAATCCACCTATTTTAATCCTGGATGAAGCGACCTCTGCTCTGGATACTGAATCGGAGAAACTCGTACAGGAAGCGCTTGAAAATCTAATGAAAAACCGCACTTCGATTGTTATTGCACACCGTCTGTCAACGATTAAAAATGCAGATTTAATCTGTGTTTTTCACGAAGGGGAGATTGTTGAGCGGGGAAATCATGATGAATTGCTTGCCAGTGATGGTATTTACAAGAAACTTCATGGAATGCAAAACTTTTAACTCATTATCCGGAAATTAAAAAAGGGGGTTTTGAGCCCCCTTTTTTATGCAATATAATTCGGTTACTGAACTTCATCATTAAGTTCACTACCTGCTTTGAATTTGACAATTTTCTTCTTTCCAATTTCAATTTTTGCACCGGTCTGCGGGTTACGTCCTTCACGTGCAGGCCTTTCAGAAACAGAAAAAGTTCCAAATCCAACAAGAGCAATCTTTTCACCTTGTTTTAGCTGCTCACCAGTAGTTTTAACAAATGATTCAATAGCTTTTCTAGCATCTACCTTAGTCAATCCTGCATCAGCAGCGACAGCATCAATTAATTGAGTTTTGTTCATAGTAAGAATTAATTTTAAGTTTATTAAACGAAGATTCAGATTTTCGGAAAGTTAAATATATTATAGCAAATATACAAAAAAAAATTATCAATATTTTTAACGGAATTTAACGGCAGTTTGAATGTTGGATCCTGACACTTAAAAACTAAGAAAAAATCTATGTTTAATCCATTTAAAACTCTTTTGAAATTTTAGCGGTTTTTATTTTGATGAATCAAAATAAAGTATACTTTTGCACACGCTTGGAGAGATGGCAGAGTGGTCGATTGCGGCGGTCTTGAAAACCGTTGTACCGCGAGGTACCGGGGGTTCGAATCCCTCTCTCTCCGCAATTACGGGTGTAGCTCAGTTGGTAGAGCACTGGTCTCCAAAACCAGGTGTCGGGCGTTCGAGTCGCTCCTCCCGTGCAAGAGCCTCAATATTCAGTTATTGAGGCTCTTGTCATTTACAGCCTCTGCAATTGTGCAAATTTGTCGCATTTTACAGATCATATTAATCCTATTTCTGCCACTAAGTCAGAAAAAGAGTTCTGGCATAAGCTTTGACTTCACTTAATTATAAGTTGAAAGAATAATAATTTTTAATAAATAATATCCGTATGAAAGGTAAAATTGGGGTTACAAGTGATAACCTATTTCCGATTATCAAAAAATTTCTCTATTCCGATCACGACATTTTTCTTCGTGAAATAGTTTCCAATGCTGTAGATGCGACCCAAAAGCTCAAAACTATCGCCTCAGCAGGGAAATATAAGGAGAGTGTTGAGAATTTAAAAGTTTCTGTAACATTGAATAAAGAGGCCAAAACAATCACGGTTTCCGACAATGGGATTGGGATGACATCGGAAGAGGTAGAAAAATTTATCAATCAGATCGCCTTTTCAGGAGCAAACGAGTTCCTCGAAAAATATAAGGATGATGCAAATGCAATCATTGGCCATTTTGGACTTGGATTTTACTCCTCCTTTATGGTATCCGAGGAGGTTGAAATTATTACCCGATCCTACCAGCCAAATTCACAACCGGTTCGCTGGATATGTGACGGTTCCCCGGAGTATGTGCTTGAAGAGGCTGAAAAAAGCGATGTCGGTACAGACATAATCATGCACATTAATTCAGATTCCCTTGAATTCCTTGAAGAGAACAGGATTACCGATTTACTAAATAAATACTGTAAGTTCCTCCCTATCCCTGTCGTTTTCGGCAAGAAAAAAGAGTGGAAAGATGGAAAACATGAAGAGACGAACGAAGATAATCAAATTAACGAAGTAGTTCCTGCGTGGATCAAAAAACCGGTAGATCTCAAAGAGGAAGATTATACCGACTTCTATCATAAACTCTACCCTTATGGTGACGAGCCCCTGTTCCATATTCATCTCAATGTCGATTATCCGTTTAATCTTACAGGAATTCTCTATTTCCCAAAACTGAAAAATAATTTTGAAGTTCAAAAGAATAAGATCCAATTATATTGCAGCCAGGTATTCGTAACCGACTCGGTAGAAGGAATTGTTCCTGAATTCCTGACGCTTCTTCATGGAGTGCTCGATTCACCCGATATCCCCCTGAATGTTTCCCGTTCTTATCTGCAGAGTGATTCAAATGTCAAGAAAATCAGCGGGCATATCACCAAAAAAGTGGCCGACCGCCTGACGGAAATTTTCAAAGAAAACCGTACCGAATTCGAAGAAAAGTGGAATGACCTGAAACTCTTTATCGAATACGGAATGCTCACAGATGAGAAATTTCATGAAAGAGCATTGAAATTCTATCTCTTCCAAAATACCGATGGAAAATCATTCACATGGGAAGAATACGAGAATATTATCAGCGCCAATCAAACCGATAAAGAGAATAAGCTTATTTACCTTTATGCCACCAATAAAGATGAACAATTCCACTTTATTGAAGCGGCAAAAGAGAAAGGTTATGACGTGCTGTTAATGAATGATGTTCTGGCAACACCACTTCTTAATCATTTCGAACAGAAATTCCCGGAAAAACACTTCGTACGTGTTGATGCTGATGTTGTTGACAAACTAATTTCAAAAGAAAACAGCAAAGCCGAGCTTTTATCCGTGGATGAGAAGAACGATCTGAGTCCTATTTTCCAGGCCATAACTCCGAAAGATCGCGGACAATTTATCATTGACTTCCAAGATCTGGGCGAAAACGGCCTGCCGATGATTGTAACGCAAAATGAGTTTATGCGCAGGATGAAGGATATGTCTAAAATGCAGAACGGAATGTCTTTTTACGGAGATCTTCCCGATAGCTATAACCTTGTAGTAAATGTTAGCCATCCCCTTATAAAGCGGGTTATTGCAGACAAACACGCGCAACTCGAATCAGAATTAGCTCCCGCTTTAAAGGATATCGCCAAATTCAAATCCGAAGAAGAGTCCCTGAAAAAACTAAAAGAGGGGAAGAAAGATGAAGAGGTTCCGCAGGAAGAGAAAGATCTTTTAAAAGAGACTGAAACTAAGATTTCGGAACTCGAAGATTTTAAACGGAAAAAACTGGAAGCTTTTGGTTCAGCCAATGATATGGCAAAACAATTGGTCGATCTTGCACTTTTAGCAAACAATATGTTGCGTGGTGAAGCACTTAATAATTTTGTGAAAAGAAGTGTAGAGATTATGAAATAATCGGTAATTTTCAGAAAAATTAGAACTTTGAAACCCTCATGAGCTAGCTATTTCAGACATTTTAGTTCATGAGGGTTTTCTGACTTTTAAAAATCTAATAACAAACAAGTTAATCTAAAAAAAATCGGATGAAAGTTGCCACCCTCACCCTTGCACTGTTTTTCTCAATCAGTTTTTCCGACTATGCCCAAAAGCCGATGAATGTAGTAACCTATAATATCAGGTATAATAATCCTGACGACAAAGAGAATAGCTGGCCTAATCGCCGGGATGATGTTTTAAAGTTATTAAAGGGGCATAAGGCAGATATTTTCGATGTTCAGGAGGCGCTTTACGATCAGGTCATGGACCTGAAGGATGGGATGAAGGGATTTGATTATGTAGGCGTGGGTCGCGATGATGGTAACATAAATGGCGAGTTTTCTGCTATTTTCTATAATTCAAATCGTTATGTACTTTTGGAAAATGGAACATTCTGGCTTTCCAAAACGCCAAAAATTCCGTCAAAAAGTTGGGATGCCGCCTTGAACCGGATATGTACCTGGGCCAGATTAAGGGAGCTTGAGACTCACAAAACATTCTACGTTTTCAACACCCATTTTGACCATCAGGGGGCGACTTCCAGAAAAAAATCGGCTTTACTGATCCTGAAAAAAATTAGCGAAATAGCCCAGAGAAAGGAGCCGGTTATCCTCACCGGCGACTTCAACCTGACATCCGAAGAAAAACCGCTCGTACTGATCAGACAAAAACTGAAGGATTCAAGACAGGTAAGCCTCAATGCCCCGAAGGGTCCTTCGGGGACATTTAACGGTTTTGACTTCCAGAGCAAACTGGAAAGCAGGATTGACTATTTGTTTGTCAACAAATATATTGAAGTGATTAATTATGCGGTATTGACAGATTCACGCGAAGGCAGATATCCTTCGGATCATCTCCCTGTCCTTATTGAAGTTCAATTAAAATAAATATGAGTCTTAATCTAGAGGAAAAAGATCTTGAAAAGATCGTAATGATAGGCGATAAGGTATTGATTAAGCCTAAGAATCCAAATTTACAAACCTCTTCAGGTTTGTACCTCCCAACAACAGCTGTTGAAAAGGAGAGTATTCAGGCAGGTTACATTATAAAAGTTGGACCGGGATTTCCTATTCCAACAATGAACGATGAAGATGAGGCCTGGAAAGAGCGGCAAGAGCCGGTGAGATATATCCCTTTGCAGGCTAAAATCGGAGATCTCGCTGTTTACCTGAGTAAGAGTGGTTATGATGTTGAGTTTAAAGGGGAGAAATTTATAATTCTATCTCATTCTGCCATTGTAATGATCGTAAGGGAAGAGGGGCTATTTGAATAAATTGCATAGACCCTGGGGGGGGGTTAAAACCTCAAGGGTCTATAAATAAGAAGAGGGTATCTTGCGACACCCTCTTCCAACCTAACCTAACTAACCTAAATCCTATGAAAAAACCTGCTCTTAAGCAACTATACAAATATAGTTCAGAGAACCTATAACTTCAATTAATCAAGGTTAATTTACGTTAATTTTTATTAGTGTTTTGAAAGATAATCTGCAACTCCTTCAGCAGAAGCATTCATGGCATCCTTCCCTTCCTGCCAGTTAGCAGGGCAAACTTCACCATACTCTTCAAAATGCCTTAAAGCATCCACTGTACGTAAAGCCTCGTCTATGCTACGACCTAATGGCAAGTCATTTACAAGCTGATGACGCACCACCCCTTTTTTGTCGATAAGGAAAAGACCACGGTAAGCAACTGGAGCACCATTGAATACAGATTTTCCATCTTCATCAATATCATACTCCCCTGCAAGAACACCATAGTTTTCAGCAATGGTTTTGGAAAGATCTGCAACGATTGGATATTTAACGCCCTTGATACCACCCTGGTTTTTTTCGGTATTCAACCAGGCCCAATGGGAGAACTGAGAATCTACTGAACATCCAACAACAGCTGTTTCGCGTTTTTCAAACTCAGCCAGTTTTTCCTGAAAAGCTAAAAGCTCGGTAGGACAAACAAAGGTGAAATCAAGTGGATAAAAGAAAAACACTACATTTTTCTGACCAATAAACTGGTCAAGGGAAAAATTCTCAACAATATCATTACCGTTAATCACGGCGTTTGCTTTAAATTCCGGAGCTTTTTTTCCAACTAATGTGCTCATAAAATTAATTTTTAATGTGTATAAATATTACGTGTTAATAACAAATGGGGTACTCTATTGTTTAATAAAAATCAACTTTTGCAACAATTCTCAAACCACATTATCAATCCACTGGAATAGGATCCAGATCATCGTCACTCTCCAGGATATCCGAATCTTCACTGAAATAAGTTTCATCTTCAATCTCAGGGGTGGTCAAAAATGTTGAAACAGGTGTTAAATGTGGTGGAACTTCACCCTTGTCCGCAAGATATGGGAATACATCCAATATCGTGCTTTCATTAATCCCACTAATTTCAAAGTCTGCCATCATCCCTTCCATCGCAACAATTATCTGATCGTAGGCCTCTTTGACATTATCTGAGAAAACCAGTACCGATTGTGAAACCCGTTTTTCCTTGCCACTCTCTTCATCAACAGTAATGAATGCCACCTTTGCCTTGTACCATCGATCGCCATTGTCAGATGGGATGATTTCAGAAATGCGGGTTTTAGCAATTCGACTGACAACAAATTCTCCACTGACCATTGTTTGAAGTTCTTTATAAATACGACTTTCAGCTTCAGTAAATGATATTGCATCAAGTAAATAAGTTTCACTGGCTTTTTTTTCATGGCCGGTTTCATCCATCTTGATGTATTTTGCAGTGCATTCGAACCAGGTATTCATGGGATTAATTTATTTTAATAGTTGAGCTACAAAGTTAGGATTTCAATTTGATTTAAGAGGTAAGACTTCAAAATATAGACGCAAATCCTACCGGCACAGTTAATCTGCTACTTAGATTGTACCGGGGTCAAAATCTCATCCAGCTTTTTTCGCACAAGTTCCCCCCAGATCTTGTAACCTTCGCGGTTTTGATGAAGGTTATCTTTAATGAATAATTCATTGCGTGGTTCTCCCTCTTTATTCAGATAAGCTGACGCTGTTTCAATAAAGTAAACTTTGTGCATTTTGCCACTGGCTTCCCGCAGCAGCTTATTAGCCTCTTTTATAACTGGCCTGACTGCCCATCGGCTCTTTGTCGGGGTAATCTCAATAACAAAAATTGGCTGTTCCGGATAATGCTTCCTTACAGTCCTGACGATAGACCGGAATAATCTGGCCACTTCATGCGGCGATTTATCGGCGATATTACCCGTTATATCATTTGCTTCAAAAAGGACAAGGGCGCGAAACTGATGCGGATAAATGATCTCTTTGGTATAAACCGCCAGATCTGAAAATTTTGAACCTCCAAAACCCCTTTGTATTACAGGATAGGGGGCCAAATCCTCATTTAAGGTTGACCATAACCGGATACTGGAACTTCCGGCAAACAGAATTGCATTTTCAGGGTCACCTCCATTCTTATCCAGTTGTTCAAACTGCTGAATATCCTTGCTCCACTTTGCAGCCGACTCCTTTGCATATTTACCGGTAACACTACATGCTGTTAGAAATACTCCGGTTAAGAGTGGCAGGATTAACCGATATACCATCTTACTTATTGCCATATTCCTCATATTCAGTATTTTAAAATATATAATCCGGATAAAATAAAGTCATACAAGGTAATAAAGAATCTGAACTTATTCCTGATTTAATACTTAGTAATCAATAGAAGGCAAATTTATAATCCCATTTATTGGAAGGTTTACCTTTGCATCAAAGTACTATCTTTGCGGCTTATTAAAAATCAATTATGATCTCAGTTGACGGACTTACCGTAGAGTTTGGCGGAACCACTCTATTTAAAGATATCTCATTTGTAATTAATGACAAAGACCGAATTGCCCTGATGGGTAAAAACGGGGCAGGGAAATCAACCTTACTCAAAATAATCGCCGGAGCCAGAACCACCTCCTCCGGAAAAATCTCTGCCCCAAAAGATGCAGTAATTGCCTATCTGCCACAACACCTGATGACCGATGATAATCGTACCGTTTTTGAAGAGGCGGCACAGGCATTTGCACAAATTTTTGAGATGGAACGGGAGATTGAGGCACTTAATCTTGAGATGTCGACCCGCACTGATTATGAATCAGATAGTTATTATACATTAATTGAGCAGGTATCAACTTTAAGTGAAAAGTTCTACGCTATTGAAGAGATCAATTATGACGCGGAAGTGGAAAAAATTCTCATCGGGCTTGGTTTTAAAAGAGAGGATTTTAATCGTCCAACGAGCGAATTCAGTGGTGGATGGAGGATGCGGATTGAACTGGCCAAAATTCTGCTTAAAAAACCTGATCTTATTTTACTAGATGAGCCTACTAATCATATGGACATTGAATCGATACAGTGGCTCGAAGAATTCCTGATCAGTAGCGCCAAAGCGGTAATCCTTATTTCTCACGACCGGGCATTTGTGGATAATATCACCACACGAACCATCGAAGTGACGATGGGGCGGATATACGATTATAAAGTCAATTATTCCCAATACCTTACCTTACGTCTGGAGAGGCGCGAGCAGCAAATGAAGCAATTCGAGGAGCAGCGCCGAATGATCGCTGACAATCAGGAGTTTATTGACCGGTTTAAGGGGACCTATTCCAAGACCAATCAGGTTCAGTCGCGTGTCAAGATGCTTGAAAAACTAACCCTTGTTGAGATTGATGAGGAAGATAATTCTGCTTTACGCCTTAAATTCCCCCCTTCACCACGATCAGGAAATTATCCGGTTGTGCTCGAAGGGATGACAAAAAAATATGATGAACATCTGGTCTTTGCTGATGCTTCACTGACAATACAACGTGGCGAGAGGGTCGCCTTTGTCGGTAAAAATGGCGAAGGAAAGTCTACGCTGGTCAAGGGATTAATGGGAGAAATTGAATATGACGGTTCACTTATACTGGGTCATAATACAATGATCGGGTATTTTGCACAGAATCAGGCATCACTGCTCGATGAAGAGTCAACAGTTTTTCAGACCATTGATGATGTTGCAAAAGGAGATATCCGGACTAAAATCAAGGATATCCTTGGTGCGTTTATGTTTGGAGGTGACAATCTGACCAAAAAGGTTAAAGTTCTCTCCGGTGGAGAACGAACAAGGCTAGCGATGATCAAACTGCTGCTGGAACCAGTCAACCTGCTGATTCTGGATGAGCCGACAAACCATTTGGATATGAAAACCAAAGATATCCTGAAAAGTGCGTTGCTCGATTTTGACGGGACCCTTATACTTGTATCGCATGACCGTGATTTTCTTTCGGGGCTGGTGACCAAGGTTTTTGAGTTCGGTAACCAACAGGTTAAGGAGCATCTTGGGGATATTAACAGCTTCCTCCAGAAGAAAAAGATGGATAATCTGCGTGAACTTGAACGGAATCTGCAAAAGTAGTTCTCATTGAATCGCAATTTCTGATTCATAAATTCCACTTGTTAATTGCATTTAAATATAGGATTTAGTAAATTTGGTTAAATCAAATGCAATAAGAATATGGACCATCATTTATTAGAAAGTACACTGACTCCTACGGAAAGGAAATTCCTCGATTTAATGAAACATGGTGATAATTTTTTAAGGATCGAGCTTCTGAGACCGGCAAAGAGCTATTATAAAAAAGCGCTGGAATTAAATCTTGACACCGAAAAAGTGCAGCAGAAAATTGCTGAATGTGATAAATTATTAGCCTTCGAAGTAAAGGTGATCTGGATAATTGTGGCAGTTAGTGCCGCACTGGGTCTCACCTTTTTTCTGATCTGACAAATAATAAAGAGAGTAAAAAGTTCATAATTAGTTGCCCCGGATACTTTCTGGCAGTCAATTATTGATTAACAAAGCATTGAAAAAAATAGATAGATTTTGCTGAATGTAAGGCCGGCAGAAATGTAAACGAACATGCACTTGTTATACTAAATAGTTCAGAATCATCCGATGCTGAAAATATCACCTTAACCTATTTATGGATTCCGCCCGCTGCGTTACCCTCAGTTCCACAACGGTTGCAAACCCTGCTTTTTCTGCACCTGAACTTGCCACCGAAACATCTGCATTGGTAAAACCAGAACAAACGAAAGAGTGCTAATACCTACTTTTATATCCGTAATTCAAGATGTGATTTTTATAATGATCGGTTCGGACTTATCCGAAAAGCAACTGCCGAACCGACAAAACCATTGTGTGCGTCAAAGACATACCCGCTATTTGGAATATTAAAAAGGGAGAAAGGCTATAAATGAAAATTTAAGGCCTAATTTCCAATTATCCTACAAATAATTACCTGTTATCCCACAAGAATACTCCATAACTTATAATATTTTGCTGGCTTGATTTTAGCTTAATATCCACTGTAAGCGAGCTGAAATTTCAGAAAATTAATCATCTGTGTTTTGGAGTGTTAATTTATAGCGTAATATATCATATGAAATTTTACAAGTGGGTTAAATTGAATAAAGGACTCACGCTTCGCCTGAAGGCTGAAGAGGTTTTAATACAGAGGCAAGGGGAGTCTGTTTCGATTCGTTCTGAATCTGAGATTCTCAGGTTTGTTTACGAGCTTGAGGTGCAAAATATCATGCTTGAAATAGCACTAAGGAGCTTTTTTCCCAAAACAGCCATGAGGCCAAACGGGCGGCAGAATTAACTCTGGCAAACAAGCAAATTGCTATTCAAATTTACCGTTTGGAAGAGATCACAAACTCGGCCCCGGGCGCTGTGTTCGAGTCTTTGCTGCGTCCCGATGGAAGTAGCTGTGTCCCATACGCCAGTGAAGGGTTCTAGAGCCTTTACCGGTTAACAGCCGATCAGGTCAGGGAAGACTCATCGGCATTTTACAAAATTATTCACCCTGATGATGTTGAGAAAGTTAGAGCCAATATCCTGAAATCGGCGCAGGAGATGTTTCCCGTACAGTATGAATACAGGGTAAAATTTGAGGATGGCACCATCAATACGCACTATGTGAACACCCTGCCACGAAAAGAGGAGGATGGAACGATCATCTGGCGAGGTTTTATTACAGATATTACAGAACGTAAACATGCGGAAGTTGCGCTTCTGCAACAAAATGAAGAGAACATCTGGCAGGAAGCTGAATTAGTCGATGCGAATAAAGAACTGATCTTTAAGAATCAGGAGAAAGAAAAAACGGGCTGCAGAACTGGTTCTTACCAATAAGGAACTGTCTTTTCAGACTGAAATATTGGAGGCGAATAAACAACTATTTTTAAAAAATAGTGCCTTGCTGCAAAGCGAAAAACGATACCGTGCTTTAGTTGAATGGCAACCTCTTGCAATTATTATTCAGCGCAATGGAATTATCGTTTATGCCAATCCAACCGCCATTAAATTGTTCGGTGCGATCGGGATTGAAGAACTCGTAGGTCATCCTATCCTTGACAAGGTCCATTCTGACTTTCATCGGGTATCGCAGGGTCGCACTGAAATGGGTATCGATGAAGGAGCTATTATTCCGGTTATGGAAATGAAATACCTCAGTCTTGATGGTGCAATCATTGATGTGGAAGTTGAAGGCAAATCCATTGTGTTCGATGGAGAACTCTCTTTCTACATTAAAATTACAGATATTACCAAACATAAAAAAATTCAATTGGAACTAATCAAGGCCAAGGAGCATGCAGAACAAAGCGACCGGATGAAGTCTGCTTTTCTGGATAATATGAGTCACGAAATCCGCACACCGATGAACGGACTCCTGGGTTTTGCTAACTTGTTGAAAACCGAAGGGCTAAGAATTGATGAGATACTGCATAACATTAATATTATTGAAACCAGTGGTGCCCGAATGCTGAATATTATCAACGACATTGGGGATATTTCCAAAATTGAATCAGGTGTGATGGAAATTGTCCTTAAAGAATCGAATATAAACGAACAAATCGAATTTCTTTTTAATATCTTCAAACCTAAGACTGATGCAAAAGGTTTAATTCTCTCCTGTAAAACCGGACTACCTTTCCTCGAATCGGCTATTGTTACTGATCGCGAAAAACTCTTAGCGATCCTGGCCAATCTTATTAAAAATGCGTTGAAATTTACACACAAAGGTTCCATCGAATTTGGATATATCCTGGTAGAGAACCAGCGGGGGACGTCTTTAATAGAGACGCAGCGTTCTACGTTCTCTGTAGACACGCAGCACACTAAGTCTCTACGGAAATTTTCCGTAAAGGACACCGGTATTGGTATTCCGTTAAACAAACAGAAGGCTGTTTTTGAACGATTTATTCAGGCCGACCTATCCAATTCAAGGGCCTATCAGGGGGCAGGATTAGGACTGACGATCTCCAGAACCTATGTTGAAATGTTGGGAGGAGAAATTGTAAAAGTAGGAACGGGTGTCGAGGCGGTGGCTGCCTGCCGGAACAATCCAGATATTGACCTCGTGCTGAAGGATATTCATATGCCGGATATGAACGGATACCAGGCTGTTACTGAGATTCGTAAGTTTAATTCTTCAGTGGTGATTATTGCCCAAACGGCTTACGCACAGCTGGATGACCGCGATTAGGCTATCTCTGCAGGATGTACGGAATATCTGGTCAAACCTATACGAAAGGCCGGGTTAATGGCATTAATAAACCTTCATTTCGAAATTTAACTAAAACAAATACTAAAACAATTTATGGAGTGATTTTGTTTACCATGAACTAATGCTAAACACTACAGTAAGCAAAACTAATATTTATCATAATATTAAATATGACTAAGATATGGGGGGGGGTAAATTTATGGATTCAATTTCACTTCGACATAAAGCGGAGGAGGTCTTAAGGGAGCGGGTACAGAACCCGGCTCCGTTACGTACTGAAGCCGACATTCAACAGCTTCTCCACGAACTGGAGGTTCAAAAGATCATGCTTGAGATGGTCAATGAGGAGCTTTTCGTCCAAAACGAGGCGAAGGAAAAGCATGCTTTAGAATTACTTGTTGTCAATGAAGAGCTTCTTATCCAAAATAAGGAGAAGGAGAAACGGGTAGTAGATTTAGCAATTGCCAATAAACAGATTGCGGACCAACGCGATCGTCTTAACGAGATTACCAACCTGATACCGGGAGCCGTAATGCAGTTTCAGTTGTTTCCCGATGGACGTTCCTGTTTCCCTTACGTCAGTCAGGCGTTTAATGCACTTTGCCGTTTATCACCCGAAGAAGTGCGCGAAGACGGTTCCTCTTTTTTTAAAAACATACATCCTGAAGATATTGTCAATTTTGAAGCGGCAGTTCAGAAATCTGCAAAGGATTTATCTCAATTCCAGCGTAGTTACAGGATGAAATTTGACGATGGCGCAATTTTCACCTATTTTGGAAATGGGCTTCCGCGTCAACAGGAGGACGGATCTGTGATCTGGTACGCTATTATCACCGATATTACAAATCAGAGAAAGCTTGAAGAATCACTTCTGAAAAGTGAGGAAAGTTTCCGAAATGTAGTGGAGCATTCGCCCATGCCAAGTGTTGTTCACAGGAACGGCACGATTGTTTATTCGAATCCGGCATTACTAAGGATGATGGGTGTTGAAAAGGTTGAGGAGATGACAGGTACTAATATCCTCGACTGGATCCATCCCGATTTTCACGAGAGTGTAAAATTGAGGACCCGGAAAGTTATCGAAGAAGGTGTTGCTATCCCAAAGGCCGAGATTCAGTTTATCCGATCGGATGGCACATTGGGGGATACTGAAGTTCAAAGTACCCCGATTATTTATGACGGTTTATCGGCGGTACATATCTCGCTGAACGATATTACAGAACGCAATATGGCTGAAGCTGCACTTCTGGCCGCAAACAAGTCCTTAATAGATGTATTAAATGCAGCAACAAATACCTCCATAATATCAACTGATAAAAATGGAATGATCACCTTATTCAGTAAAGGTGCTGAGAAAATGCTTGGTTATTCAGCAGAAGAGGTTGTGGGGATTGCAACTCCTGCACTTTTTAATTTGGAAGTCGCCAATATTGAACGCGAAATCAAGCTGACACATGAGGCTGACGGGTCAGATACTGGATTTGAAAAGAATGTGGCGAATCCGATGATAAATAAAAGCGAGAGTCAATACTCAACCTATGTTCGTAAAGATGGATCTCTGATTTATGTTGACTTATCACTTACCGCCATCAGAGATAAAAATGATGAAGTGACTGGATTTATTGGAATTGCAAGCGATATCACCAAAAGAAAAGAGGCAGAAGAAGCTTTCCTTGAAAGCAGCAAAAAATGGGAAGCCATTCTTTCAGCTTCACCCGATGGAATCGGAATCGTTTCTTTTGGCGGGAAACTTGAATTTATGTCCGATCAATTGGCCAGGATGTATGGTTTCGCATTAGACCAAAAAGAGGAATACATTGAAAAATCGATATTTGAGTTTATTGATCCTTCGAGCCACCAATTGGTGACTAACAATATCCATGCTTTGCTTGGTGGCAATAAAGACATTGAAATCTCAGAATATCTGGCAATTAAACAAGACAACAGCAGGTTCAATGTCGAAGTGAAATCTGCCGTTTTATACGACAGATATGGCAAGCCGGAAAACATTTTATTGGTTGAACGTGATATAACAGAGCGTAAGCGCATAGATGAGCTGTTGCGGGGTAGCGAAGCCAGGTACAGCTCCATGATCTCGAATATTTCGGATGTAATCGGCGTTGTTGGTACTGACGGTCTGATGAAGTACAAAAGCCCGAATATTGAAAAATATTTTGGATGGTTGCCTCAGGATCTTATTGGGGAAAGCAGTACAATGACCACTCATCCCGATGACCTTGAGTATGTTCAAAAAGAATTAATTCAGTTGATGGATATTGAAAATTCATTTAAAACAATCGAATTCAGATATGCTTGTAAGGATGGGAGTTATAAACCGATTGAACTCACCGCGGCCAATTTTATAAACGACCCGAATATCAATGGATTGTTATTGAATTACCATGATATTTCGGTACGAAAAAATGCGGAGGAGGAACTCATACGGCAAAACAACAGGTTCCATTCAATGCTCTTAGGTAGTTCTGATGTAATCGCAATTGTTGATACTGATGGTTCTCTGCGTTATCAAAGCCCAAATGTGGAACGTTTATTTGGCTGGTCTCCTGTGGAACTTTTAGCGATGAAGAGATCTTTTATGGTTCATCCTGATGACCAGCAACGCATTCAGGGTAAATTTGCCGAACTCATGCAGGATGATAAATTGTCAGCTTTAGTAGAATTCCGGTATCCATGTAAGAATGGAACGTATAAACATATTGAACTTACTGCAAGCAATCAGATAAACGATCCGGTTATCAGAGGAATTCTGGTGAGTTTTCATGATATTACTGTACGTAAGCAGTTTGAGGCAGATCTTTTGGAGAACCGTGAAAAATACAGAGGATTATCCGAAGCTGCCTTCGAAGCGATCTTTATGGCTGAAGATGGTTTGTGCATTGAACAAAACCTGGCTGCTGAGCTGTTGTTTGGGTATTCTTCAGACGAAATTTTAAATAAGGCAAAACTAGACCTTATCGGGCCGAACGATCGTGAGAAGGTTATGGCCAATTTAAGTTCCGCTCTGGAAGTACCTTATGAGGCACACGGCTTGCGTAAGGATGGAACGGTATTCCCGTGTATGATTCATGGGAAAATGATGCATTTTAAGGGTAGAAGTATCCGGATTACCTCATTTTCAGATATTACAGAACTTAAACAGGCCGAAGAAGCACTGATTGAATCATCGGCCCGTTTGGAATTGGCTACGCGTGCCGGAGGCGTAGGAGTTTGGGATTACGACCTCGTAAAGAATGTCCTTTTATGGGATGATCAGATGTATTTCCTCTACAACGTGAATAAAGATGATTTCAGTGGTGCTTATGAGGCCTGGAGCTCAAGGGTTCATCCCGATGATGTAGTTGGTGGAAACCTTGCGATTCAGTTGGCCATCGGTGGTGAAAAGGAGTTTAATACAGAGTATCGGATAATCTGGCCTGACCAATCGGTCCATACAATCAGGGCCCTTGCAACGGTTGAATACGATAATTCAAATAACCCAATTCGGATGGTCGGCACCAATTGGGATATTACAAAACAGAAAGAAACAGAAGCTGTCCTTTTAAAAGCCAAAAGCGAAGCTGAGGTGGCTAACAAGTCAAAGAGTATCTTTTTAGCCAATATGTCGCACGAAATTCGTACACCGCTGAATGCAATTATTGGTTTCTCACAACTGATGAACCGCGAACAATTAACTGAATCGCAAAGTGACTATGTTCTTTCAATTCATCGTTCCGGGGAACATCTGTTAACCCTGATCAATGATATTCTGGAGTTGTCCAAGATGGAGGCTGGTCGGGTGGTCTTGAATCCCACCAATATCGATTTAGACGCGCTTTTAGGCGACCTGCAACGGATGTTTACCGTGCAGGCCAAGGCCAAACAGCTTCAGCTAATTTTCGAAACTCCTGCCGGGATGCCGCAATTTATTCTTGTTGATGAGAGTAAGTTGCGCCAGATTTTAATCAACCTGATCGGGAATGCGATCAAATTTACCGACCATGGCGGAGTTGTAGTCCGGGCAAGGGTCGATCTTCGAAACAATTCTGAAAGTACCTTGTGTGTGGAGATTCAGGATTCGGGAACAGGTATTTCTGACGCGGATATGGAAAAATTATTCAGGCACTTTGAACAGGCAAGTGCAGGAATTAAACAACGAACCGGAACGGGTTTAGGACTTGCCCTGAGCCGCGAACTGGTGATCCTGATGGGAGGGGATATTACCGTTTCGAGTGAATTGAATATTGGTTCCCTCTTCAGGTTTCAGGTCGATATCATGGAGGGGAGCGCTGAGGCGACTATCCATAAACCCACCAGACAGGTTTTGTGCATTAATAATCCGGAGCGAGCTTATCGCATTCTTGTTGTTGACGATATCCGTGAAAACCGTAGGTTAGTGAACGACTTTCTTAATTTACCGGGTTTTGAAATAATTGAAGCTGTGGATGGTGAGGATGCAATTGCCAAATTTGAGCAGTGGAACCCCCATCTGATCCTCATGGATCTGCGAATGCCGGTCATGGATGGCTATGAAGCAATAAAACGGATCAAGGGGACCCTCAAGGGGAAATCAATACCAATTATTGTGTTGAGCGCCAGTCAGTTTGAAGAAGATAAATCAAACCTGTTTGCACCCGAAATCGAGGGGTATATTCGTAAACCGTTTCGCGAAAATGAGTTGTTTGAAACAATAGGCAGAGTATTGGATATTGACTATGTTTACAGGGAAGATTTGAAGGGAATAACCGTTTTAAACTCTTTAAATACCGTTGATGCCCTTTCCGCTGAATTCCTAAAACTTCCGAAAAAGTTCATTGTTGAAATGAGGGATGCTTTAGAGTTAGGCGATTTTTACCTGTTGATTGAACTTATCAGGGCCGTTGAACCGGCAAATCCTGAACTGGCAGCAAACCTCAGGTTGTACGCCAAGAATTTTGATTATGATCACCTGCATGAAATCATTAAATAAATTTAGTTAAAAATGAGTGCAATTATTGAACCGGTTGGGAAGATTTCCACTATTCTGCTCGTGGATGATGTGGCGGCTAACCTTAAATTACTGGGTGAAATATTATCGACTGAAGGATATAAGATTCGGCAGGTTACCAGTGGTTTACAGGCTTTAAAGGTGGCGTCGATAGAGAAGCCTGACCTGATCCTGTTGGATATTATGATGCCCGGAATGGATGGTTTTGAAGTTTGCCGCCAACTAAAGCTCAATGAGGGATTAAAGGATATTCCTGTGATTTTTATAAGCGCTCTCAATGACACCGAAAATATCGTTAAGGCGCTGGCTGCTGGTGGGGTCGATTATATCAATAAACCATTTCAGGAGCAGGAGGTATTAGCCAGGGTGCGTACTCATCTTAAACTTCGGTGCCAGAATAGGGAGCTTTTTGAGCTTAACGCCACAAAAGACCGGTTTTTTTCGATTATTGCCCATGACCTTCGCGGTCCGTTGGGCGGATTTATGGGTTTAACCGAAATAATGGCTGACGAGAATCAGTATTTTACAGCCGGTGAAAGGGCGGAAATGATGTCAGACCTGCGTCAGTCAGCCCGCAATACATTTACCCTGCTTGAAAATCTGCTCGAATGGTCGCAGATGGATCGGGGGTTTACCGAATATACACCCAAAAGACTGCATTTGCTCGATATGGTTAAGGAGTGTATTAATATTGTCGCCGAACCGGCAAAGGGGAAAATGATCGGACTTATTGCGCAAATAACTGATGAGCCATTTGTCTTTGCTGATAAAAACATGCTTCAGACGGTTATTCGTAATCTCCTTTCGAATGCGATAAAGTTTACCCCAAAGGGTGGCGAAGTGACTATTTCGTCAGAAACAACAGCGAATAGAAGGACCGTAATCTCAGTTAAAGATACCGGCATTGGAATGAAGGAGGAGCTTCGGAATAATCTTTTCCGCATCGATGCGAACACAAAACGTCCCGGCACCGAGGGTGAGCAGAGTACCGGACTGGGATTACTGCTTTGCAAGCAGTTTGTTGAAAAGCAGGGGGGTGAAATCTGGGTCGAATCTACCCCAAATCAGGGTTCGGTATTTAGCTTTACTGTAACCGTTGCAGAACAGGATGATCACGTGCCGGAAGTTATTAAGGCAGTTGAAACAAATATCGATCCATTACATAACCTGAATGTATTAATTGCCGAGGACGATGAAATTTCAGCACGGCTTATTCTGGCTATAGTCAAAGGGATAAGCGGAGATGTATTCAGAGTGAAAACTGGTTTTAAAGCCGTTGAGTTTATCAGGAATAATCCAAAAACTAATCTTGTAATGATGGATATTTCCATGCCATTTATGGACGGTTATGAGGCAACAAAACAGATCAGACAGTTTAATAAAGAGGTAATTGTAATTGCTCAGACAACTTTTGCGATGACTGCAGACCGTCAGAAAGCATTTGCCTCGGGATGCAATGATTTTATTACCAAACCATTTGTAAAGGATGATCTGGTTAAATTAATCCGGAAGCATATTTTGTGAGAAAAAGAGCTGATCCATCTAATCAAGGAGATTGTAAACATGGACAGTGAGGCAAAGCGTCTTGGCTTAATCGACTTCGCATATGCCTTTTATACTGCTGTATCGGACAATGAGAGTGCCCGGGATTTGATGGCTAAGGATAAGCGAAGAGAACTTGCGGTAATACGAACCGAAACCATCCGACAGAATGTATCCATCGCCTGGACCATCAAGAAGAGTGTAAGGGCAAAGCTGAAGGTTGCGGTAAAGCGCATACTTCGAAAATTTGGGTATCCCCCCGGTATGCAGTTACTCGCGACTGAAACGGTATTGAAGCAGGCAGAGATGATTGCCAATGAATTGACAACAGCTTAAGTTAATATTATGAAGCAGTATGAATATCCATCTGAGGGCGTCTTTAATGATGAGTCCCGATGCCCTTACCCGGAAATCCCGATGACCGAAAATGATTTTTTTTACGTCGTCAGTGGTTTTTCGAGAAGCACTATGCTGAGTCCTGTTGGAACCGGGGAATTCCTTTTAGGAAGCGTTTTCTAAATAGTACCGGTTTTGATCAGTACTTTTATTTCCATGGTGAGGCTGAATGTCCAAAACACTTTGAACCATCAAGTAAAGCTCGCACCTGGTGGAATATGAAGAAAAGCCATTGGGGAGCAAAAGGAGAACCTCCGTATCTCTTCCATTCATTATCTTTTTTCGGAACTGGTCTGTTGATAAAGTGGCAGGTGATCGGGGAGTGATAATTGAGCAGGAGGGGAATCCCTGGCTGGATCGATATATAAAAGATGCGCCGTAAACCATTGACTGGAATTTCGCCAGGTTAGATCCTCCTGAGAATTTAAAATCCCCGGTGGAAAGCGATTTATTCGTTCTTCGGATCCGCATGCAGGTCAATGGTGGGGCAAATCAACTAAAAAAAAGTCATTCATTGATTAACAGGTAGTTAATAAACAAATGACCTCCATAGGGTGACCCAATCTGGGATCGAACCAGAAACCTACAGCTTAGAAGGCTGTCGCTCTATCCAATTGAGCTATTGGGCCATTAAAATAGTGGTGCAAAAGTATAAAAAATCCCCATATGCCGTAACATAATGGGGTTTTTAATTTTTCAGACCAAAGGTTACTTCAA
>CAIXCY010000252.1 GCA_903918045.1 uncultured Bacteroidia bacterium | reverse complement strand
TCGAGAAGTCGCTTTGCATTATCCGGAGCTGGAACAATCCAGGCCTGGTCTAGCAGCAATTTTAGTCCCTTTATTGGATCCAATTTTTCAAATCGAAAGTCAATGGATGTGTTATATTCTATAAAGACCAATTCGTGTACAGGAAAGGCTGCATTTGAACTGTTCAGCTTATCCGGAGGCGCTAAATACCGAACGCTTTTTTCCGGACTTATATAGGTCGCTTTTTTTTGCTTCAAGGTCGGGAAGTGATTCGTGAGTACTTCCATTGAACCTTGTTTCACAGACATTGCAATTGGGAATGGCCAGGCATTAAACGATAAGTTGTCAATTGGAACAAAATCGTCTGAGATTAACTCATATCCTTTTGACTGCATCAATGCTGCGATTGTGGTTTTTCCATGTCCCGGGGGAGCAGAAAAGAGAATTGTTTTCTTTTTGTTGGTTATTGCAGAGGCGTGAACAGTCATTAACCAGTCGGAATCGGTTTTGCCATGCATGACGTTTATAAGAACCATGAAAATGAGCCCTTTCATCAGGTGAGTTTCGTCTAAAGTCCAAACCCCCTTAACCTCGCCATTGAAGCGAAATACAACCTGTTGTTCGTGTGCAAACAGTTCAAACAATGGTGACGCTCCGGTTACTGCTCCCGTTTCGAGATGACTGATTAAGGGATGGATATAGTGTTCGAAGAGCCGGGATTCGAAGGCAAATGTAACATGTTTATCCCCCAGCAGGTAAGAGTGGATTGTATAAGGTGTAAAATGGTATTCATTCAGATTATCAGAGAATTGACCAGGTTCAATTATTTTCACCTCCCGCCGGTTTAATTTTTCTACTTCAGTAAGAATCTCATTGACAAACGTCTGGCTTTCACTGGCAGAAATGCAATATCGCAGCTCAACTGCTTTTGCGATTGTTGCGGGTTTGCATCGCCTTGCCGTTTTGCTGACAACATACCAGGCCGGCTCCTCCAGTTGAACGTACGAATTACTGTTTTCAAACCAGACCAGGTTAGAGTTTCCTATTTTTTTTCGTATTAAAGGAATTGCCTGCATTGAAATTTTTGAATTGGTCCAGTTATGATTGGAGCAGATTAATTTGCTGATATACCTATAAATTTAAAGCAATTTCAACCTGACGGGAATGACTTCGATTAATAGCGGAGTCGCCTGGTTATTTATACCTTCCTTTTTTTACCAAGTTTGAAAAAGTAGGCTAATTTAACCTGAATTCCATTCCCCTGAGAGATTGAGTATTCGTATTTGTTTTTGTCAAACAGGTTTGGAAGGCTATAAAAACCTCGGCCTTCAAGAGCCAGGGCGCCACCACTTTTCAGGTGATATTCCATCCCTATACCCGCTGTAAAAAGGAGGTCAAATGAATTATCAGATTTTTTTCCGTAAAAAGAGCGGTATCCGGTACTGGTTGGATCACTCGTCGCAAGTCCGCTAAATTTCTCCTGTTCCGAAATTTTAAAGGCAACTTCAGGACCAAGATTAAGGATGAAGCGGAACGCTTTATTTCCGATATTCACATGAGTCATTATTGGAATCGAGACATAATTCAAACGGCGTGAATAACCGGTTGAATCATCTTTAAAACCTTTCTGGGTAAAATTCACCTCTGCCTGAAAACCGATATGAGGTTCAGAGATTAGTCTGAACATAATTCCGCTCGCATACCCTTGCATAAAAGATTCCATTATATTGGGATAAAACCTAACCTTTGTAAACGTTGCACCCCCGGAGACGCCCATGTAAAGTTCCGTTTTAAATTCTTTTTGTTGTCCAAATGTGACAAGGGAGCAGCCGGTAATCAGTAATACGATGAGGGATCTTCTCATATGCAAATAATTTGTTTTAATTGGCAGTAAAGATAAACAAAATTGCATGGTCGTTTCATCAAATTGGTAAAGGTGATTCGTAATTATCATCAGCGTTCTTTGGCGTTATTTGACTCCTTTTGTATACATTTGGATGAAAATTCAGAAGAATGTCGGTTGAAGAAAATTTGATTCAGGTTCGCTCCACATTGCCCATTGGTGTTCAGTTAGTTGCAGTGTCTAAAACGCACAGCGACACAGAGATCATGGAGGCATACAATACAGGACAGCGGATCTTTGGTGAGAATAAAGTGCAGGAACTATTGCGGAAATGGGAATCTTTGCCAAAAGATATTGAATGGCACTTTATTGGTCATTTACAGTCAAACAAGGTTAGATTTATTGCCCCTTTCATTGCGATGATTCATTCGGTTGACAGCCTTAAGCTTCTTAAAACCATTAATGATGAGGGACGTCGTATCGGAAGAGTCATACCATGTTTATTGCAGTTTCATATTGCGAGCGAGGAGAGTAAATTTGGCTTGATTCCGACATCGGTTGATCAGTTGTTTTCCGGTATCGATTTATTGGGGCTTGATCATATTGCATTTTCAGGTGTAATGGGGATGGCCACTTTTACGGATGATGTGGAAATGGTTAAAAAAGAGTTTTCGCTTCTAGCTGCTCTTTTTCAAAAACTAAAGCGCAGTTATTTTCCCGGGGAGCCGGATTTCCGTGAAATATCGATGGGGATGTCCGATGATTATTTGCTTGCCATAGCGTGCGGAAGCACAATGGTTAGGATTGGCAGTACAATATTTGGAGAACGATGTTATATTTCAGAATAGAAAATAATAAGCTTACCCTCATTTCAAAAGATTTGAAAACTTCACTTTTTACACTCTGTTTTGTTCTCCTTTTGGCCGGATTGGTGAGAGGGGCAGATACATTTAAAATATTGCTATCCAATAATCTGCCGATTCAGTATTGCAGTACTGCGGTTCCTATCGTTTCGCCCGACAAGCTCTCCATTGAAACTTCTATATCAATTAAGGGGATGAAGATTTCATTTAGTAGTGGATTTGTTCCCGGTGAAGACGAATTGGTTTATGCAGATGCTGTGCCGGCCATTTCCGGTGTTTGGTATCCAACCCAGGGTTATTTAAAGCTTCAGGCGAATGGTACGGCCACTCCGTCAAAAACCGATTTTATTAAAGCCATAGAATCGGTTGTTTATAAGAACAATAAAGGTAATCCAACTTCAAGTACACGACAGGTTTCCATATCGCTATTGGATGCCGATTATTTCGCCACAACACAACACTTTTATCGCTTTGTCCGTTTTCCCGGAATAACCTGGCATGCAGCAAAGGATTCGGCAGCTTCTGACCGGATGTTGTATTTTGGGTTGAGAGGATATTTGGCGACTATAACCAGTCAGGAGGAGAATGATTTTATAAATACTAAGACTTCGAGTGTTGGCTGGATTGGTGCGTCAGATGAAGCCGTCGAAGGTGACTGGCGTTGGGTAACCGGTCCGGAGGGATTTGAAGAGAACAATCAAGGGCGACTTTTCTGGCGGGGAACCGGCCAGGATGCGCAAAATAATCCTTCGGTTTATGGGCCGGTTAAAGATCCTTCTGGTGTAGCTTATTATCAAAATTGGAATATCGATTATAGCGCGAATCCTCCCCGTTACGAACCAAATAATGCCGGGAATGAAGATTATGCTCACATTACAGTTTTCCCTAATGACAAACCCCATTCCTACAAATGGAACGACCTTTCGAATACAGGAGATACAAATCCCACTTCAGATTATTATCCGGCTGGCTATCTGATTGAATATGGTGATATGCCCAAAGATCCAAAAGATCTTAAACTTTCGGAGACCATTGATTTGCAGGTTAGTCCGGTAGTTTTTAAGTCCGGGGAAATTCCCGCCATTTGTGAGGGAGACAGCGTAACTCTGAATCAAAAAGATAATTATACAAATCCGATTGCAACTTACTTATGGAGTCCCACTAAAGGCCTTTCAGATCCCCTTAGTTCAAATCCAGTTGCAACTCCGGCTGAAACGACAACCTATACTGTTGTTGGTTCCCGGGGAGTCTGTAATTTTTCTTATGAGTTTAAAGTCACCGTCCATCCCAAGCCGAAGGTTTCCTTTGATATTGATCCCACCAAATGTTACGGGTATAGCATAGATGCAGCTTATAATATACCTGGCGTTGATACGTCCAATTTGAATTTTACATGGGTCTTTGGTGGAGATACAATCAAATCGGGAATCGGTATTTCGAATGTGGTTATTCCATTGGGGAGCGATCAGTCGCCCCGGAAAGTTTCACTTAATGTTACGGATCAATATGGGTGTTCAAATCAATTTATTGGCAGCGATATCCTTGTAAAACCAAATTTAAGTGCATGGACGGTTAATAATGCAGAAGATTGTCTTTATAATCAGTTTGAATTTTCAGTTACAGATCCAGGGTCAGGCGCTTTAGTTTATGACTGGCTTTTTGGGGATGGAGATGGTGCAACCGGGATTACATCAACACACCGGTATAAAATTACTGGAAGATATGATGTTCAGTTGAAGGTGACTAACAATGCAAACAATTGTTTCAATTCGGAAACAAAGAAGAGTATGGTCTTTGCCGAACCACTTCCGCATGCCGAATTTACCATGAATGATTCGATCGTCTATAAAGATCAGCCCAAAGTGGTTTTTACCAATCAAAGTTCAGGCGCAAGCACCTACGAGTGGAGCTTTGGCGACTATTCTACCCCCTCGTCCGAAACCAATCCGATACACTATTACAATGAAACCGGATACCACACTGTTTTACTTGTAGACCACAATGAAAATTTATGCGTGGATTCCATTAAGCATCGTGTTCTTGTCGCCTTTAGCCGCATTTTTCCTCCCAACGCGTTTTCTCCAAATGCACCCGATCCTAAGGACCGGATATTTCTCCCCTTTGCAGAGGGGGTCAGGTCGCAGGGATACCACCTTACCATTTTAAGCCGTTGGGATGATGTAATTTTCGAGGTGTGGCACCAAATAACCGGTTGGGATGGCAAAATGGACAATGGCTCTTTTGCTCCACCCGGAGTATATGTATGGAGACTCCTATATAATGATTTCCTTGAACGGCCCCATCATCAGTCAGGGACTGTGACGCTAATTTATTGACTTTTGGCGTCAGATATGTTCAATCGTAGGGTGGTCTTGCTTTTTGATGGAGAATCATATATATTCATGCCATAAATGCAAGGTCTTATGCGGTTGAACGGGGTAATCCTAATACTCTTTATTTTTAGTTCAGAATTTATTTCGGGACAAAACAGTTCATGCCACAAATCGACAGAGGGGAAGGATTTTTGGTTTGGGTTTATGGAGGGGAGATCCGCTGATTATTATAATCCCTATGTCGAGGTTACCCTCTCTTCGGGTTACAGTTGTAAATACAAAATTTTCATAGGGAAAGCTACTGTTCCTTCTGATAGCGGCATTGTAAATCCAAATATTCCGCTCAAAGTGCGACTCGACTGGAGAATCGTTGAAGCCATGGGTTCAGAAGTTATTCAGGAGAAGGCAATTCATTTGGTATCCGATAACCCGCTTAATGTTTATGCCTTGAATTATGCGATGAATTCATCGGAGGTTGCTACTGTTTTTCCAACTGAATCTATCGGAAGTGAATATTATGCCATGTGTTATGACCCTCATGTAAGTATTCAGTACAATGTAATTGTTAATCTTGTTCATTACCCCATTAATATTCAGGGTAAGAATAGTGAATTTTTAATTGTTGCCTCTCATGACAGTACGATTGTAACGATAACTCCAAGTGTTGTGACGGACGCATTACGTCATGCCCATGTTCCATTTACAGTAAGATTAAATAAAGGGGAATTGTATCAGGTGCAATCGGCAAATCTCCCGAATTTATTAGGGCAGGGTGATCTTACGGGAAGTTATATATCCAGTAATTACCCAATTGCATTATTTTCAGGCTCGTACGCCACTACTATTCCCAATTCATCGGACAAAGCCTATGATCATTTGTATGAACAGATGCCTCCGTTACAAACATGGGGTCGGAAGTTTATTACTGTCCCGCTTATGAGCCGTCATGAAGATACTTACCGGATTTTGGCTGCAGAAGATAATACCACCGTTAAAGTTGGGTCATTGAAAACCTTTGTTTTAAATCATGGCCAATTTCATGAGTTTATGCTGGGCTATAATCAACCTTCATTGGTTGAGAGTGATAAGCCGATACTCCTGGCACAGTTTAGCAATTCAAACAGTGTAGATTCGCTTTATACCCATGGCAATGGTGATCCATTTATGGTCATAGTTAGTCCGGTAAACCAAACACGGCAGAAGGTGGCCTTCGTGGCTTACGATTCCCCTGCAATCACGACTGAGTTTTTCATCAAT
>CAIXCY010000251.1 GCA_903918045.1 uncultured Bacteroidia bacterium | reverse complement strand
GGTTCTTCGTGTCGTAAAGCCTTATTGATCCGATCCAGCTTGGCAAGGCAGTTAGCGGTTCTCTCCATTTAGTTATGTCGGTTATAATTGAATTTCATTTCCTTGTTACAAAACGCCAATTATGAACTAATCCAGATGAAATACCTCCTCCATATCGGCCCACCATGCACCTTCAGACCGGGATGGAATCGGTTTTTGCATCGGCATCATCACATCCCACCACTCAAGTGTCTTCGGATCAGCTGCCATGCGGGCCATATCGGCAGCAAAATTGTCACCGATATATTCCATATAAGCAAACAACAGGTCGTCTTTATGGAATATTGAATAGTTGCGGATATTACAGGACGTAATCATATCCAGTACTTCAGGCCATACGGCAGCATGATATTTTTTATATGCTTCTAATTGAAGCGGGTCTACCCCGATTATTTGTCCAAATCGCCTCATAATAAAACAATTAAGAAATTACAATTAATAATGCCCAATACCTTTAATTAATAATTATCGGTTGATTACACAGATCGATTGTGATTTTGGTATTTTTCAGATGTCGAAACTTATGTATTAGATATCGCAATATTATTTTCTATCAGAACAACCTGTCATGGCCATATAACTAACTTCCAGACTGGATAAAAGTATACAATTTAGAGTCTATTTCTATATTATCGCAAACTATTTTATGTCGGGGTTACAAAGGCTATATGCATAAACCTGCATCCAAAAAATATTTTTTATATACTTAGAAACAAACATAATAAATCAATTAATTCCTACCTTTACATGATCATTTAAGTCCGAATATTCATCATTAAATCATAAGATTATGCTACTCGTTTTAATTGGAATTGGTGTGCTTGTACTAGGTTTTGCCATTGCGAAATCAGATTCTCCATTGACAGAATATATGGGGGTGATACGGATTGTTGGAATTTTATTGGTTTTCGTCGGTTTAGGAATATCCTCGGTAAAACAGGTTGAACCCGGAGAAGTTGGAGTTCAGAAGCTTTTTGGGGCGGTGAACACCACTATTCTTGAAAGCGGGCTTAATGTGATTAACCCGCTCGTCGAGGTGGTAACTTTTGATGTCCGGACTCAGAATTATACGATGTCGGGCGTGCATGATGAAGGGGACAAAGCCGGCGATGATGCGATTCGTGTGCTATCTGCAGATGGACTGGAGGTAATCATTGATTTAACTGTTCTTTACAAAGTACTTCCCAATGAGGCGCCGCGAATCTTAAAACAGATCGGGACCGATTATCGCAATACAATTGTCCGTCCAATCTGCCGGACTAAAATAAGAGACAATGCAGTCTATTACGATGCTGTTGCACTCTACTCGACAAAGCGGGACGAGTTTCAGGCACGGATTTTCAAAACAATTGAGACAGACTTTAAAAGCCGGGGACTAGTGCTGGAGCAACTATTGGTACGTAATATAACCCTTCCTGCATCGGTTAAAACAACGATAGAATCAAAGATTAATGCAGAACAGGATGCTCAGAAGATGACCTTTGTACTCCAGAAGGAGAAGCAGGAAGCTGAACGTAAAAGAGTCGAGGCGCAGGGGATCGCAGACTATCAGAAGATACTTAGCACAGGTTTAAGCGACAAACAGCTGCAATATGAAATGATCAAGGCTATTGCCACTTCGCCGAATGCCAAGCTGATCATCATGGACAGCAAGAAGGGGTCGCCGATTATTGTTGACGGAAAGTGATACAAATGGTTAATGGTCAATGGTCAATGGTCAATGGTCAATGGTCAATGGTTAATGGTCAATGGTTAATGGTCAATGGTTAATGGTCAATGGTTAATGGTCAATGGTTAATGGTCAATGGTTAATGGTCAATGGTTAATGGTTAATGGTCAATAGTAGCGCAGTGAGTCACCTCTTTAATTCATACCTACTCTGCCCATACTCTGCCAGTTTCATTAAGATGCCAGACTTTACCTGAAATTGATCGTTTGGCGCTAAGTTCATATGCTGTGGGGCTTCCTTTTAATGAAGGATTAAACTTAAATTGTGGTCGGCTAACTTCCGATTCATATAAATCACCTATTTTATTTGCATATTGGTTATGGGTGGACCTGTATTTTTGTTGAGCAAAGTAGAGTTTTCGAAGTTCATCCTTCACCGCTTCCTCCGGATTCACAACAAAGGTGGTTGTACCCTCACCTGCTACAAGATCAGAAAACTGCAGGAATCCCCAGGTTTCGGGACAATGCATATTGACAACTCCCTGTGGTGACCATACCCAATTATCTTCGGGCAAAGGTTTTCCGGTTTTAGGGTTTTTAAATTTAACGTAGCGGCCATTCTCAATGAATGTCTGCCATTCAACCCTGGAAAAATTAATCCGCCACTGATCACCAACTCTAACAGGAATCCTTACAGTTGAGTCGCCCATCGATTTCATCGGAAATGCTATCTCAACAGACCATTTCCTGTCAATATCGTCCGGTTTATTTATCGAACCATCGATCTGAACGGCAGATTTCATACCATCGAAATTCCAGGAGGTAACCGGGATTCCCCCATCACGGTATGGACGGGTAAGCAAAAGATCCCATTGGGTATTTAGAGCATTCATCTCGTATTCATAATAGTGGTGGGTATCCCCATCAGGATCAATAAACACCTCAAAATCGTTATCCACAAACATTGTCTCATCACGATTTTTCACATTAGCCCAAATATGTGGTTCACAGAGCACAGCAAACACATATAAAAAATCATCATCCCATACCATCTTTGCCCTGGTCTTAAAACGCGGAGTGGCGCCTTTAACGCCGATTATATCAACAAAATCCGTTGTCCATTCAGCTTTTTTCCAGCAATTCTCCGATGCCTTTCCGTCAATAATCATTGGAGAGGCCGTTCGGTAACACACATACTGTTTCGGAGAGACAGACTCCACAGGTTGAGCGCTTAACGGAGTCGCAAAGTAAAAGGCAATACTAACCAAAAAGGAGATAATTTTAGGAATATTCATAATTAAAAACACTTGAATTCTATTAGCCGGATACGTTGAAATAGTGCCATTCGACAAATGTAGATGTTTTCAAACTTTTCTTGCTAATTCAACTGCCAAATTAAATTTTGAAAATATTCAATTTATCTTTAATATACGTACAATTCCAATTTTCAAATTATAAGTAATTATGTTCCATTTTTCGAAAAAACGTAAGTTTTTAAAGGTCTAATATGTTAATTTGCAAATTATTAATAATCAGTATAAATTAATTGACATTATTTTTATTGTGAAACATCTTCGCTAGTTTTGTCTGACAACTCACTAAACAAACAGAACATGCCACAACACATTAAACGCCTTATAAGCGTATTTGCTATTTTTATAGTATTGTTTCTGGTCATGCGCCAGGTATTAAAACCAAGCTCATTTGGAAAGCTTGGTCATTTTCGTGCAGATGCAATTTATGAAAATACGCTCAAGCCGATGCATTACACAATTGCTGACAGTTGCACCAAATGTCACAAGAGCGTCCGTGCCGAAAAAGACAAAGGGTTTCACAAGCGCCTCAAGTGTGAAGTTTGCCACGGTCCGGGTTTAAAGCATTCACTTTTTGCCGAACAATTTAAGGGGAAGGAATTACCCGATTCTTTAAAACTTTATAAACCGGGGGAACGAAAAGATTGCGGCGTATGTCATCAAAAAAATGCAGCCAGAATCAAAATTCAATTTGATACCATCAACACCACCATGGTGCATCAGATCGATCTGGCGGAACACAACCCGCCCGATTTAAAAGCCAACGAACCTGCAAATTGTATTGATTGTCATAATCCTCATCAGCCATGAACCAAGACACAACTAAACTATCGAGAAGAAATTTCTTCAAAGCCGGAACAGTACTGGCCAGCGGGGTAGCCATTGCATCTGCCCTGACACCTTATGACGGATTGCTATTTGCGGCAGAATCACCCGGAGCCAAAGGGAAATGGTATGGAATAGGGATCGATATCAATAAATGTATCGGTTGCGGCAAATGTGCCAATGCCTGTAAACAGGAGAATAATGTACCCAAAGACCCATTTTACTTCCGTTCATGGGTGGAGCAGTACACCATTAAGAACGATGGTTCAATTTTGGTTGAATCTCCAAGTGGAGGTGTTAACGGATTTACGCAATCGGTACCCGATAATGAGATTTACAAATCGTTCTTCGTCCCTAAGATGTGCAACCACTGCGCGAAATCACCATGCACGCAGGTTTGTCCTGTTGGGGCAACCTTCGAAACGGAGGAGGGGATCGTATTGGTCGATGAGAAATATTGCATCGGATGCCGTTATTGCGTACAGGCCTGTCCTTACGGATGTCGGTATATACATCCTGAAAAAGGGACAGCCGATAAATGTACCCTCTGTTTCCACCGGTTGAAACATGGTTTACAGCCTGCCTGTTTTGAAATTTGTCCTACAGAGGCAAGGATCTTTGGGGATCTGAATGATCCGGGAAGTAAACTAAACTACTTCTTAAAAAATCATAACTGCATGGTGGTAAAGCCCCATTTAAATACTGGTTCAAAATTATTCTATAACGCATTAAGCCCGGAGGTCAGATAACATGGAAGATCATTTACAAAATCTATACGAAGTTCTATCCAAAGTTGAAGGATATGTCTATCCCAATGAGATTGAGCTAAACTGGAGTATCCTAATTGTCCTGTATCCGTATATTACAGGGTTGGTTGCCGGGGCCTTTATTCTGGCCTCTTTGGAACGGATCTTTAAAATTAAAGTTCTTAAGCCGACTTATGGAATTGCCTTATTGACAGCCTTTTCATTTATGCTTGTTGCCACAATGCCTTTGGTAAGCCATCTGGGCAAGCCGCTCAGAGCTTATGAAATCATGATTACGCCTCACTCGAGCTCTGCAATGGCCATCTTTGGATTTGTCTACTTATGGTACCTGATGGTTGTTCTGTTTCTGGAGATCTGGTTTGACTACCGCCGTGATATGGTAATCTGGGGCAATGAATCAAAAGGGGTAAAACGATTTTTATACAAATTGTTATCGCTTTGGACCACTGATATCTCACCCAAAGCTGTAGCACTCGATGACCGGATTGGATATATCGTTACGGTGATCGGAATACCCTCGGCATTTTTACTTCACGGATATGTAGGGTTTATTTTCGGATCAATCAAGGCCAATCCCTGGTGGTCAACGGTGCTGATGCCGGTGATTTTTCTCTTCTCTGCAATGGTTTCGGGGATTGCTCTTGTTATGCTGATCTATATTGTCCTCACTAAAGTCAGGAAGCAACTGATCGATATGGAATGTCTTGATACAATTGCCAAATATCTTTTTTACATCCTTGTTATTGATTTTGCACTTGAGGGATTAGATCAGATTCACCGTATTTACGTGGCGGAGGAATCGTTTGAAGCCTTACACAAACTGGTCTTTGGAAAGCTATTCTATACTTTGTTTATTTACCAGGGCTTATTGGGTACCGTTGTACCACTGCTCACCTTAGGAACGCTACAATTCTACAAACCAAAAGCATCAATAAGAAAAATAATTTACATCATTCTCCCTGTTCTTGTTCTAATGGGAATCTTCTTCATGCGCTGGAATGTGGTTATCGGTGGTCAGCTATTTTCAAAAAGTTTTTATGGTTATACCACGTTTAAAACCGGTCTTATTGGCATGGAAGGTTATTTGATGGCTGCTACATGGTTGATAATTCCGTTTCTTATTTTGTCGTTCCTGCTGTGGCTTCTACCGCCCTGGAATAAGATTGAAACCAGTCATGAATAAAGAAAGGAGTTTACGATGGATTTTGATGACTTAAACCAGGATGATATCAATAAAATTCTGTTCCGCCTGGATCTTCTGGAGGACAGGATTCAACAGCTTGAATCGGGACGGGAACAGGCTAAGCCGTTAAACAATTTTAAGACCACCTTCGCCGAAGAGGAGGAGTTTTCGGATGTAAACATTTCGATTAGTTCACTTTTTGAAACCAAGCTTGGTGAATATGGTCTGGCATGGCTGGGGAATATTGTCTTGTTTTTTGCAATTGTCTTTCTCTGGCAATATTTCAATGATCAGGGCAAACCGCTGGCTTCTTTGATCGTTGGGTTGGCCAGTGTATCGGGGATTTTCCTGTTATCCCGCAATTTCAGGAAGAGTTTTTCGTATATGTCCAAGATGTTTTACCTCTTTGGATTTATAATTCTCTATTATATCCTGCTGCGTCTTCATTTTTTTACCGATAAACCGTTGCTTACCAACGAGCCTTTTGCAATTTTCATATTGTTAGTCGCGATTGGATCTCAATGTTATCTGGCTGTGAAAAACAGATCGGCTGTCTTATTGGGAATGACCTATACGATGGCCATGATCACTGCCTTTGCAGCAGATACGACACAGGTTTTTTTTCTGATTTCAATGGTCGCAACTATACTAGGAGTTTACCTGTTTTGGAAATACAACTGGTGGAAACCTCTGATCTACCTTTTATGTCTGACCTATTTAACCTACCTGATCTGGTTATTTAAGGATCATACGGGCTGGAATAAGAGTCCGGACAATCTGACATTCCACTTTGCCTTTCTTTACTTTTCGCTGACAACGGCTGCTTATTCGTTAGTCGCATTTAGAAAGCAGGATGTATCTTATCCGGATTATTCGATACTAATGACTATCCTGTTTTCGGGAATGGGTTATACCCTGTTGATGCTTGCATTGATATTTTTACATTTTCCCAAAGCGTATATCCCGTTTTTAACAACCATATCAATCTATAGTATCGCCTATTCAATCTTACTGAAACTTTATTCACCCTGGAAATATTCACCGGCGCTATACGCCCTTTTCGGATTTTTTGCCATTAGTGTAACAATCACAGGGATCTATCACTTCCCCGATTCATTCTTATTGCTGATTTGCCAGAGTTTTCTTGTGCTTGTTCTCGCGCTTTGGTACCGCTCGCATATCATCACCCTTATCAATACATTTCTTCTGGTATTTCTGGCAATCGGGTATTACAGTATTTCCGGTGAATTAAACGGTGTAAACTTTTCTATTCCTGTAGTCGCATTTTTATCTGCGCGGTTAATAAACTGGCAAAAGGAGAGGTTAAATATCAAGACCGATTTTATCCGGAATATTTACCTGTTTACGTTGTTTTTCTCCTTATTGTACGCCACCCACAAAGGGCTTCCTCCGCAATACATCACGGTTACCTGGCTGGGTATTGCCGGCATCTATTTTGGATTAAGCATTCTGATAAAGAGCATCAAATACCGGTGGATGGGGATGGGAAATTTGCTTGTTTCTGCCTTCTACCTCTTCCTTGTTGATATGGCAAAGAGCGATCTAATCTTTAGAATATTGGCATTTCTCGCTTTCGCGATTATCTCGATAGGGATTTCGGCCTACTATGTAAAAAAGCTAAAGAAGGGGGAGACGGAATAATAAGATCAATAGAGGTATGAGGTACAAAAAAACAGAGGCTTAAATAAATAGAAAATTAGAAAAGAGGTATACAGGAAACACTAAAAACAGTATAATTATCAAATAATAAGCGCTATACAAAGATTTCACCACGACGTGGCTTGGTTTTTTACATTATTGATGATTATACAAAGATTTGGCTGTGCCCCAGCCTGATTATTGCAACGGATAGTTTTTACTCTTTGTGAGATCGTTCCGTTTGAATCCCTACTGGTAGTAATCCCAGGCAATTTTAGCTATCTCTGCAATGATTTTTTCATTTACCTGATCCTCTTCCAATGAATTTGAAACAAAAACACTTATTGCAAAATGTTTTCCATTGGGAAGACAAATTATCCCGATATCATTTACGGCAGCAGATATTCCATTTTCATTTTTCCCTGATGAGCCGGTTTTATGTGCCACTGGAGTCTCCTCGGGCAAATCACCCCTTAACCGCTTATTCCCGGTAGTAGTTCCCAAAAGTGTTTCCCATAAAAATGCATGACTATCTTTTGACAGAATTTTATGCTCATCAACCATTTTAAGCAATTGTAATGATGCTATTGGTGTAGTCCAGTTAGTGAATTGAACATTCCAGTCTCGGCTCATTTCCTGTTCAGTTGCCATTATAGCAATATTTTGAATTCCAATTGAATGGATGTATCGATTAACCTCACTGGTGCCGCCAATAAGTCTGAATAACAGATCGCATCCAACATTATCGCTTTGAGACACCGTATAGGTCAAAATTTCTTTCAACGGAAGTTCGATATTGCCATTAGGATATTTCTCGCGCAACGGACTCCAGGTATCATGTAAAAGATCACTTTTTGATACCCATATCTTTTGGTTAAGTTTTAATTTCCCTTTATCAACACTATTTAAAACAGCAAATGCAAGGTGTAGTTTATAAACACTCTGCATGGGGAAATGGGTATTCCCGTTTATGCTTAACGTATCGTTCTTTTCAAATCCATAAATTGCAACGCCAACATCCGCTCTTTTTGATTGAATGATTTGCTCAATTTTCTGTTTTAAGGAACCTTTCTGAGCCAAGGTTATGTTTACAAGTCCTAAAAACAAAATACTTATTAAGAATAATTTAGTTTGCATAATACCGTCGGGTTAAGTAAATGGAAAGATATAATGGACTTAAATAAATCTCATATTTAGAATTTGTGACCCCTCTATACCATATATCCAATGGAACTCTTCCTAATTTCCCTGCATTAATTTATGGTAACTAACCAGTAAAGATGCCGGTTTCTGGGGGATAGAGAGTTCAATACCGTCCATCATTTCACGCCCTTTCTTCGGTATCCGCAATCCATAATCTTCAAAGAACAGTTCATAGGTGGCATCTGACTCAACTCCTGAAAGTTTTACAACAATCGATTCGGAGTTGGCTCCACCGCGGCGAAATGCGACTATAATTCCATCTTTCTGAGTTGGTCGGTTTAATTGATAGGCTAACCAGACATTATCTCCCGTATTATTCCGGCTTTCAGTCAGGGGGTAATAATCGCTGTAAAAATAGGTCCGCAGCCTCTTATAATCTTCGATTCGTTTTTGAATGGCTGGTATTGGCTCTGATGCTTTACCTGTAACCTCCCAATTCATCACCGCAGTTGCACCGAGTCCTGACCGGAAGGTGTAATTATCTGTTTTGTAAATTGCTGTACCATGAATTGGCAGATAAAAATTCAGTCCGTAGGTATGACACTGGTAGCCATTAGGTTCGCCATACTGATAATCGGTGCGCCAAAGTGGTGCGCTCCGGGAGGTTGTTTCAAGATCGAGACGTCGACCGCCGCTGGCACAATTATCAAGCAGCAGATTTGGAAACCGGGTCAGTAAACCATCCCAGAATGCATAAAGTCCTTCGATATGGCGTATTTCAGAGATGCCGATCCGCCCCGGTTTATCATTCGATTCCCAATAGGGCATCGGATCAAAATTGAAATCCTGCCTGTAATTATCAATACCTTCACTTTGAATTAAATCCCCTATAAGTTTTGTGAGCCAGGCCAGCGCCTCCTTATTTCCCAGGTCGAAAAGATAATTCTCGTTATCCTTTAATTTAATCAGCCATTCGGGATGTTCCCGGTCAATCATCGAACCAGGGCTCACCCGTTCGGGTTCAAACCATACCATAAACTTTGAGCCTGTAGCATGAACGGCATCAGACACAGGTTTGAGGCCATTCGGAAAACGTTCCTTATCGACTGTCCAGTTTCCGACATTCTGCCACCATCCCCCTTTCGCTTTATCCCATCCGCACCCGGTGTACCATCCAGCGTCAAGCCAGAATACCTCAGGAAGAACTCTGAACTGCTGATACCTTTTGACAAGCGCAACCGCAAATTCTTCGGTCAGACAGTTATATTCTCCGCAGGGTTCCGGATCGCCATAATCGAAGCTTCCGGACAAGGGGTATTGGGCATATTTGCCTTTTAACTTCCGGGAGTGATGAGCCAGGACAAACTGCCGGAACTGGTTATGTCCAACCATCCTGTCAGCACCTTTCCAAAAAAGAAGGGAGATTTTTGGGGTCCGGATCTCCTCTGCCGGGTTAAGCGAAAGTTGCATCTTTTCCATCCCTGACCTCAGTGAAACGGTTTTATCGTCGGTTTGTAAAACATTGGCATACCATTTTCCGGTCCACCCAATTGCAACGATAATCCCCTGTTGACCAGGCATTTCAATATTAAAAAAAGGGAAGCCTGTGTTGTCAGAGGATCTTCCACCAGCGGGGGTCATATAAACGGACTTTCCAACTTTTAACTTCTCATCGATGGGCTGGAAATCGTTTCGTTGCGCATCGCTTCCCCGGTTGTGATGAAGCGTATAATTCCCCTTTTCTGCAGCGGCAAATGAAAAGTCAATTACCGCACCCTTTTCAATAATTGGGGAATTTTTTGCTGAACTATTTGAAAATTTCAAGACCCATTCAACTGCCGGAAAATCGTTGAAACAGGTCACTATACATTTTATGCACAGTCCGCTTTGAGTATCCGTATAAGTGAAGAGAAAATCCTCACAATTAGGTTCTGATGGCTTTAGCAATTCTGCTTTAAACTGCCACTCGCTGATAAATTCATCCGATTTTTTGCCATTATAAACAAATGAAAAGGGGGGAATCTTCCCTTTGGTGAAATTTTGAACCACCCATTGTTTCGCCGTGCCTGTGTTATCCGGAATTCCAGTTAGAGATTGGCCTGAGGCTATACCAAACCAGTTTGCGAGAATCAGAAAGGCCAAGGTGAGCAATTCTCTTTTGAGATTAGGGGATAAAATATTGGTTCTCTTTTTCATATATAGGGTTAATTATAATCCAAAGATATTCAAATTAAAAGAGAAACTTGCACCGGATTTTTTCAGAATAAAGGTTAATTTTATCGAATAATTTATACCTTTGAGTAATAAGGGTGTATTATACCCTTAAAAAAACCAGACTACCTATTTACACCCGGCATAACCAAAATGAATCAAACGATTTTTTGACTATCATTCAATGAACCGTATTTTTATAACCATTATTTTGCTTTTCATTGGCTTTCTTCCCCTATCAGGACAGGAAGTCAATCTCCGGTTTCAGCATATAACCAGCGAACAGGGTTTATCACAGAATACGATTGGGTGTATGTTGCAGGATAGCCGGGGATTTATGTGGTTTGGCACCTGGAACGGGCTCGATCGGTATGACGGTTATAATTTTCTGACCTTTAAATCAGAGAATCAACAAGGAGGGCTTTCAAATAACTTCATTTATTCGATTTGCGAAGATAAAGAGGGGAATATATGGGCAGGGACTAAAAATGGATTGAATAAAATTGATCATCAAACGAATGCAATAACCACTTTTATTCAAGATCCAAACCTGGCAAACTCGATCTCTGGCAACACGATAAACGCACTATATTGTGACCGGAACGGTTCAGTATGGGTAGGAACCTCAACAAATGGGCTGGACAAAATAACTTTTGATAAGGCTTTAGGAAAGTACTTATTTACCCATTTCCGGTATGACAAATCAGACCAACTTTCAATACCCGGAAACGAAATAAATTCAATTCTTGAGGATAAAAGCGGGTTTTTATGGGTTGGAACAAACTCTGGACTTGGGCGGATGGATTTGGCATCGGGCAGATTCGAAGTGTTCAGAAACAACTACTTAATAAACAACAGTATATCTTCAAATGGAATACTTGCCATATTCGAAGACAAAGCGGGTATAATCTGGCTGGGGACCAATAATGGTCTGGATAAATTTAATGCCGGAAGTGGTGATTTTGTCCGCTATCTGCCCAATCCCGATAATCCAGGGAGCATATCGCACCTTACTGTAAAAGCCATTTCAGAGGATATCGATGGTCGATTACTCGTTGGAACACTCGGAGGCTTAGACCTGTTTAATCCGGTAAACGGGAGTTTCTACCATTTTCCTGTTGGGCAGAATGATAATTTCAGTTTAAACAATGAGTTTATCAATGCACTCTTTGCTGACAGGCAGGGGAATATCTGGATAGGCACCGACAAGGGGGGTATTTCGAAATATAATGGAAAGCAGAAGGGGTTTGGCTTTTTTGCTTCGAATCAATCAAATTCCAATAGCCTGAGTAACAACATGGTTAACTCGGTATTTGACGAGCCTTCATATTTGTGGATCGGGACTGCCGGAGGAGGGTTAAACAGGTACAACAAGGGAGACAAAACGTTTAGTCATTACAGGAATTCTGCACATAATCAAAACTCGATCAGCAGCAATTTTATTTCTGCTATTTGCAAGGATCCCAAGGGGGATATTTGGGTCGGAACCTGGGGTGGGGGATTAAACCAGCTGGTTACATCCAATGGAGGAGGCGTATTCCGGCATTTCAGGGAGAATGAGAGTCCGGGCATTGTGAGCGATTTTGTCTCATCAATCTGGGCCGATCCCAAGGGCTTCCTCCTTATTGGGACGCTCACCGGCCTGGATTTATTTGATCAGGGGAAGCATCAATTCATCCATATTGCCAATCAGCAAAGCTTAAAAAACAGAATATCAGAGGTTGGCTGTATTCTGAAAGATAAAAAGGATTATTACTGGATTGGGACACGCCTCGGATTGTACCGAGTGGCGTCGAACCAGCTTACAGAGAATATTCAGGATAAAGATATTATCCGTTTCACAAACACGAATGGCGTAACAAATACCCTTCCCGGCGATTATGTGATTTCACTGTGCGAAGATAATCAGGGAGATATCTGGGTAGGCACCTATGGAAGCGGAATCAGCAGAATACATATTGCTGAAAATGGAGGTGTTACCTTTAAAAGTTACAGTCAGAGCGACGGCCTCTGCAACAATGTGGTATATGCGATTCAAAATGACCATAATAACAACCTATGGCTGAGTACGGATAATGGTTTATCCCGATTTGATTTAAAAACAAGTCAATTTAAAAATTTTTACGCCTCTGATGGTTTACAATCCAACCAGTTTTATTGGACAGCCTCGTGTACCGGAGCAGATGGCCGATTGTATTTTGGTGGAGTTAAAGGGCTAAATTATTTTGATCCGGAGAGCATAAAGGATAATACTTTTATTCCGCAGGTTCTACTCACAGAACTTAAAGTTTTCAATTCCACGGTTAATGTAGGTAAATGGAATGGTAGGAAAGTTTTACTCGAAAAGGTAATTAATGAAACATCAACGCTAAACCTCAGTTACAAAGAGAATGTTTTTTCGTTTGAGTTTTCGTCGCTAGATTACTTCCTGCCAGAAAAGGTTCAGTATAAATACAGGATGCAAGGGGTTGATAAGGATTGGGTTACGGTCCCCTCTTCACGGAGGTTTGTCACATACACAAACCTTGAAGGTGGTGATTATCTTTTCGAAGTGAAGGCCTGCAACTGCGACGGAGTCTGGAATAATACTCCCACAAAACTGAAATTACATATTTCTCCACCCTTCTGGGCCACGGTGTGGTTCAGGATATTATTGTTGTTATTTGTCACCGGGCTGGTACTTGGTTATATCAGGTATCGCACGATCGCACTTCATCGTCAGAAAATTGTGCTTGAACGGTTGGTAAGGGAGCGAACCCGGATGGTTGAGGAGCAGAATGAAACCCTGCAAAGCCAGGCTCAAAGCTTAAAGGAATCCAATACGCTCCTTGCCTCGGGAAAGGAACTTATAGAAGGGCAAAAATCGCAGCTGGAGATGCAAAACCTCGAGATTTCCGACCAGCGGGATAAACTCATCGAATTAAATGAACATGTAAAACTTGTAAATCAGTTTAAACTAAGGTTCTTCACCAATATTTCACATGAGTTTCGTACGCCACTCACCCTTATTTTAGATCCCCTCGAATCGCTTTTGAAAAAACTGGAAGGGGATAAAGAATCCACACAAACCCTGAGACTCATTAACCGTAATGCCCAGCGGCTGCTGCATCTGATTAACCAACTCATGAATTTCAGGAGGATTGAAACCGGAAAAATAGAACTCCGGGTTGCAAAAGGCGATCTCACCGGATTTTTAAACGAAATTTTTGTCTCCTTTCAGGATTTGGCCAATCATCAAAAAATCCGTTATTCGTTTGACGCTGAAGATATTCACCAATCTTGCTGGTTTGATCCCGAGAAAATTGAGAACATCTTTTACAATTTGCTCTCCAATGCTTTTAAGTTCACTCCTGAAAACGGACAGATCTCTATGAAAGTCAGATTCTGCGAACCGCAACAGAATCTGCAGGAACTTTCATTTCCGTATATTTCCATTGAAATCCGTGATACCGGCAAAGGTATTGCGGAGGCGCATCTTCCGTATTTGTTCGACCGTTTTTATCAGGCTGAAAGTAGCACCGAAAACCGTGAAAAAGGTTCAGGAATTGGACTCGCCCTGACCCAGGAACTGGTGAAAGCAATTCATGGACTAATTTCAGTTGAAAGTAAAATCAATCAAGGAAGTACTTTCACTGTTTTATTACCTTACCGAAGTGAAGATTTTGCAGAGAACGAGCTCGATCTTACCGCTGATATTCAACTAGTTAATATTCAATCTAAAGTTGATGTGATCAGTGAGGAGATTTTACATGCCGATGTGCCCGAAGAAGCGGATCCGCTACAGGTTGATAAATCAAAACCCTTAATTCTGATTGTTGAGGATAATTATGATTTACGAAATTTCATGTTGCATTCCCTGAATCAGGAGTATCGGATAATGGGAGCTGAAAACGGGAAAGAAGGATTTGAATTGGCTAAAAAATATACGCCTGATTTAATTATCAGTGACATCATGATGCCGGTAATGGATGGACTGGAACTTTGCAGTCGTGTGAAAAAAGAGCTGCATACGAGTCATATTCCGGTAATCCTGCTTACAGCAAAAGCGATGATCGAACATTGGATTGAAGGTTTGGAAACAGGGGCAGACGATTATATTCCGAAACCTTTCAACTTGCAGGTTTTGCAGGCGCGCATCCAAAACCTGATTGATGGACGCCGACGACTCAAAAAGAGGTTCAGCAGCCCCCAGGAAAATCCGGGTTCTGAGTTAGCCGGGAGTCCGATCGACGAAGAATTCATCAGTAAGGCATATACCATCCTGGAGAAATCGTACAGGGTACCCGAGTTCTCTGCCAGCCAGTTTGCTTCGGAAATGTTTGTGAGCCGAAGTTTATTGTACAAAAAAATTCGGGCTATCACCGATTTGAATATTACTGATTTTATTAACTCGTTTAAGCTGAGAAAGGCGGTCGAACTGATTCACGAGAATAAGCAGCCAATCGCTGATATAGCGTTCAATGTTGGATTCAATGATCCGAAATATTTCAGCCGAATTTTCCGAAAGTTCTATGGAATGAGTCCCTCTGAATTTCATTCTCAAAAAACCAGCTAGTTGGTGATCAACCCCTTGTGTTTGTTTTGTGAGAGTGGATAAAAGGAATTCCTGTTTTGTCCACTTCAAATATTCCAAAGTCCTCCCGCTACTGATATTTCCATTTTATCTTTACAGGACTAAATCAAAGGACACAAACTAAACGTATAATGAAACTAAAAGAGGTTGTTTCGCACCTGCTTTTTGCTTTCGCAGGTATTTTATTTATGTTGCAGGCAAATTCGGTTGCAGTACAAAAAATCACATTAAAATCAGACATTGATCCGCAGATCGGCGACGATTCCAGAAAAGGACCGCCTGAATAAAAACTGTTGATTTGGTATAATTGAATGCCGCAGATCGAACCATCGCAATTGATGGAACCAGTAACTACACCATCTCATCCATACAAACGGGCAAAGGCAGCAGAGATGAACTGTCAGATGACGTTAGAAACAGGTTAACGGCCCCTATCAAGAAACTAAATCAGAGTGTTGGTTACAAGAAAACAACCCAGATATAATTATAAAAAAGAATGAATAAAATTAAATTTAAATTTATGAAAACAACTAAACTGATGAGGAGCGCTTTGTACGCAGCAGTTTTGGCAGCAGTTTTTGCAGCATTTGGCTTAGGCGGGTGCGATAAGATGGATCATTATGCAATTAATGCACCCTCTAACCTGCGCAGCAGGATCGACTCAATATTAGCTGCGAAACCAAATACAGGTGATACTACTTACATCAACATTACTACGGCGATAGTCGGAGCTGAAGATAACAGTTCCGCCTGGTGGAGTGCATTCTCAGATTACTTAACCATTCCATCAAACAAGCTGTTGCACATGGAGTTTACCAACTATTCTACCGGTATTAATAACTGGAACAACTGGAATCTGGCCATCACCAATAAGCCAGATCGAGCTGCCACTGACTATAAAGAATACTTTATTCTCCGTTCTGATGCTTACGGTTGGGGTGGTAAAATGGTTGATGCCGGTTATGTTTTCGACATAAAAATGATCACCCAGAACTATCCCCTGACCACCGACGCTAAGCCTGTTGTGGATTGGGCAGCATTCCGCACTACCATGCAAGGTGCTAAAGTGACGATCGAAGTTGACCACTCTGCTACCGGGAATGCATTTGTAACAGCCACTGGGGTTGGAACAAATGGTACAACACTGGTAGAAACATATCAACAACCGGTTTCTGCCACTGCTGATATCGTAGCTTTCTTAATTTGCGATGGCAGCCATTTTAAGATGAAAAAAGCTTACCTGGTACCTTCTAAAATCACTGTTGTACCAGACGAAAATCCGGTTTCGATCGATGTTACAGGAAATCCAACTTTTGTTGAATTTGGCAACAAGAACTTCTGGGGTAATGCAAAAGCTACTGTTACGTTCGCTGACGGATCTTCCGTACAGGCTGATTCTACAGATATTTCATTCACCGTTATTCCTGATATGACTACACTCGGAGTTAAGACAGTTATTGTAGCCTATAGTAAAACCAAGCATGGCGCATACGGTAAAGCTGTATCAAACTACTACAAGCTGGAAGTAACTAACCCCGTTGTAAGCCTTGAGGTTACTACCTTACCAAACATAACAACATACTATTTCTTCAACAGCGACCCTATCCTATTTAACACTACAGGTATTGTCGTTACAGGTACCTATTCCGATGGGACAAAAGGTGTCATACCAAATGCAACGCTTAAGTTTGGCAAGATTACTGCAGCCGAAGGGTCTCAGACTGCTCTTATTTCTTATGTTGGTGCAACAAAAACAGCAACTATAACCTGCCCGCTAACTCTTGTAAAGGGTGTAAGTCAGGTTGGTGCCAGTGACTTCTCTTCTGCCTGGTGGACGGTATTCTCTAATGATTATGCAGTTGCATCAGGTTCGAGTAAGACAATAACAATGTACTGCTACTCCGACAATCTTGCAAACTGGCACAGCCCTTCTACAATTCTTCGCAAAGCTGACAAGACAGAATATGGTGTAGTTCGGATGGACAACTTCGGATGGGGCAGCGGGTATGGCACAGCCACCTCTACCTCTGACTGGAATTGGGGCGTATTCACATCAAGCCTAAGTGGCTCAAAAGTAGCCATTACAGTTACAAACAATGGGAACAATACTGCTGATATACTTTACAATGTTACTTACGCCACCGGCGAAACGCATTTCCAAAAGTATGCGGGCGTAACGGTAGACAGTTCTGATTTGAATTGCGCACTCGTAACAGAGGAGGCTTATCTCGTACTTGTTCAATAATCACTAAGATAAAAAATATTTATACTATGAAATATTCATATTTAATCCTGTTGGGATTGCTGGCGCTCGCATCGGCAACATACGCAGAAGGGACCGGCAAATCCGACCAGATGTCAATGACTCAAACAGGCACCATAACTGTAAAAGGTAAGATCGTTGACGAAAACGGATTATCGGTTCCAGGTGCATCCATAAAACAAAAAGATACAACCATTGGTGTTATTACCGACGTTAATGGTAACTTCTCTCTTTCGGTTCCTTCAGATGCTGCATTGATCGTATCTTTTATAGGGTACAAAAGTATTGAAGTAACCGTTGGCGGAAAAACTGACCTTGGCAATATCGCATTGGTTTCTGATACAAAGGAACTCGACCAGGTGGTAGTGGTAGGTTACGGTACACAACGCAAGGTTGACCTCACCGGTTCAGTTGCCATTGTCAACGCTGAGGAGATGAAGAAAGTATCAAACTCAAACATCTCAACAATGCTTGAAGGGAAAGTAGCCGGTGTTCAAATTACATCTGATGGACAACCGGGAGCCGACCCTATCGTACGAATTCGTGGTATCGGTTCTTTCGGTAGCACAGCGCCTCTCTACGTTGTCGATGGTGTGCCAATGGGAACAACAATACGCGACTTCTCGCCAAACGATATCGAAACCCTTCAGGTACTTAAGGATGCTTCTGCAGCTGCAATCTACGGTTCGCGTGCTGCCAATGGTGTGGTTATCATCACAACAAAGCAAGGTAAGAAGAACAAAGCAATGAAGGTAGACTACAGTGGTTACCTTGGTGTCGACCAGGTGCAGAATGGAGTGTACGATGTTATGGATTCAAAACAATATGGTAAATACGTCACCACGGCATTCACAAACAGTGGCATGGATGTTCCTTCCGGATACAATTCTAATAGCGCAAACTATTTGTATAATGGCGATGGCACTGCAAAGGTTAATACAGATTGGTTTAAGGAGGCATACAAAAAAGGTATTCGCCAAAATCACAACATCAACATGTCGGGAGGAGGCGCTAACAATACTTACAACATCGGTCTCGACTACTATAGCCAGAAAGGTACAATGGTAGGCGCAGGTCCCAACTTCGACCGTTACACTGCCCGTATAAACAATACGATGGATGTTAAGTTTGTCAAGATCAAGACTAATGTCGTGTATAGCCACAGCCTTCAGGATAATATGGCTCTCAGTAACGCCAACGAGTACGTACAGGGTCTGTATGGTTCACAATTTCCTGTAATGGCTTCGGTCTTATTATTACCTCCGACCATTAAAGCTTACGACAAATCGACCTGGGTTCTCGACGATAAAATTTCGTCTGCATCTGAATACAGCTACGACTCTTACGGTTTTGGCACTTACTACGACGACGTTCATGGAGACTTGCGTGTAACGAACGTTTTGCTCGAAAACAGTTTGCTAAAAAGGAACTCAACGGTCGACCGCATTGTTGCTTCAGGTTCAGCGGATGTAGACCTCATAGAAATGCTTGGCCTCAAGAGCAGCAATAACAAGTTACATTACAACATTAACTTATCGTACAGCAAGACCAATGTTAAGGACTTTACATTCGTGCCTGCCTTTATACAGAGTACAACGAACTACTTATCAAAGAGCAATGAGAACCTGTCAGAGGGCTATCGTAGCTATAGCGATGCACTTGTTGAAAACACCCTAAACTACGAAGGTAAATTTGGACGCAATCATATCAATGCGGTTGTCGGTCAAACCTTCGAGCGCGAACTCTTTCACACACTCACAGGAAAGGGTGTTAACCTGCCTGAACCATATTATCTGCAGGTAAACAATGCAACGACGACATCATCTGCAAGCTCCGAAAGCGAACACGTACTGGCGTCATATATCGGTCGTGTCAACTACGATTTCGGTGAAAAATACCTTATCTCGGCAACGGCTCGTCGTGATGGTTCAAGCCGTCTTTCTGCAAATGATCGTTGGGGTATTTTCCCATCTGTATCGGCAGGTTGGCGCATCGAGCGTGAAAACTTCTTCTCTGTAGCCAAATCGACTATCAATCTGCTCAAGATTCGCGGAAGCTACGGTATACTTGGGAATGAGAACATCGGCGAATACCAGTACATGGATGTTATGTCGAGAGGTAACTACACTTATAGCTTTGGAAATAATAAGGTTACCGGCTCAGCAATATCAAACTATGTAAACACAGCCATCAGATGGGAAAAGAAGAAGACTCTTGACTTAGGTCTCGACCTCGGCATGTTCGATAATCAGTTGGAATTTACGTTCGACTGGTATAAGGCAACATCAGAAGACCTTCTTTATAGTGTAGCAGTTCCAACCAATGCAGGCGCCACCAACGGAACTGTAACGATGAACGCTGCAACAATGGCGAACTCAGGTCTTGAGTTCCTGCTTGCCTATCGTAATCATAAACATGCTGTTAAATTTGACATTTCAGCAAATGCAACAGCTATCAAAAACGAGGTTACTAAGCTAGGTGTTTCGAACGAACCTCGTACAGATGGCGTCAGCCGCACAGAGGTAGGTCGTGAAGTTGGTTCATTCTATGGCTACGTTTCTCAAGGGATCTTCAAGTCACAACAACAGATAGATAACCGGGTCAACTCAAAAGGTCAGCACATCAATCAGAATGGAGCACAACCGGGTGACGTTATATACGCCGACCTCAACAACGACGGCGAAATTACCGCCGATGACCAAAAGTTCCTGGGCAGTGGTCTGCCAAAGGTTAATTATGGCTTGAATGCGCGTGTTGAATGGAAAGGTTTTGACTTGAGCATTTCGACATTTGGAGCTGCAGGTTTCAAAGCTGTAGATTTTGTTGACGTCACATTACACAGCTCATACGGCGCGCTCAACAAGAGCGTTGATCTATTGAATGCCTGGACTCCGACGAACATAAACACCACGGTGCCCCGCGTAGCCTACAAATCGACAGGTTCAATCACCAACGATATGTTCAGCCAGCGTTTCTTGCAAAATGCATCTTATCTAAAAATTGCCAACGTTGAATTGGGGTATAACTTCCCGAACAGATGGTTTGGTGGCTATGTTAACGGCGTTCGTGTATACGCATCAGCTCAAAATCTGGCCACATTTTCTAAATACAAAGGGTACAACGTTGACTTCGCCGGTGGCACATTCACTCCCGGATACAACTATGCTTCGTATCCAACACCACAAACAGTAATGTTCGGAGCACGCTTCTCATTCTAAATATATAATCTAAAAAATAGGATATCAATATGAAAAGATTAACTATAATTCTAACAATGGTAGCGCTTATTGGAGGTATGACAGCCTGCAATAAAGAACTAAATGTTACGAACCCGAACAATCAGACCACCTACGATTTTGGCAATACCGAGTCAGATCTTCAGGAGGCTGTCATCTCGTGTTACAACCGTATACGTCTCGAAGGTACATTTGCCCGCGTTGGTTATACGCTGGATGCTGTGCGTGGCGACGAAGTCTGGAACTCCTCTCAACAGTGGTATTTGGAGTACGATAACCTAAATTCTCCGGGGACAATCGGAATCGGTGACGAGTGGCCATGGCGCGATAACTACCATGTCGTAAACCGCACAAACTTTGTATTATCGAAAGTCGACGGTGTTAAAATGTCGGAAGATTCTCATAATCAGATAGCCGGACAGGCTCTTTTCCTCCGGTCTTTGGCATACTATGAATTGGCTACCTATTACCAGACTGTTCCTTTGATTACAGACTATGCGTCTTATTCAGACATAAACACCATGTATGCATCCAACAATACACAAGATCAGGTGTTTGACAAAATCGAGACTGACCTCACCAAAGCGATGCAAATACTGCCATCGCGCGATAAAGGAGGCGAATGGGCTAAGGGTCGTGCTACAAGCGGTTCTGCCGCAGGATATCTGGCACGTGCATTGATGTTCCGGCATAAATATCTTGAGGCTTATGCTGTATTGAAAGATATCATCGCCGGCAAGTACGGACATTATGAACTCACAGCCGATTACGGTGATAACTTCAGAGAAGGTTCGTCATACGAAAATAACAAAGAGAGCCTCTTCGAAGTTCAATTTATGGACTATGGAACAGGTGGCACCGACGAAGAGTGGACGCCGGTAAATATAAGTTCGCAGGCAACGCAGGGTCACGCAGTAGAAAGTAACTACGCATCCCAGGCATTGGGTAGTTGGGGCGATTTGGCTGGCGCACCCTGGTTGTACAACCTGTTCAGAAATGAGAACAGTACAGATGGACGTATAGATCCACGTCTATACTGGACATTGGTTACATTCGAAACTGAATATAATAGCTATACAGGCCTGAAAACTGCTGCATATCCTAATGGGGATCCCCGCACCAATATTATTTATCAACAAGCCATAACTGTAACTCCTGTATCGAACACTGCACAGGGTGGTATAT
>CAIXCY010000250.1 GCA_903918045.1 uncultured Bacteroidia bacterium | reverse complement strand
GATTTTGAACTCCTGTTTGTAGACGACGGAAGCGAGGACAGAAGCCTGCAATACCTTTTAAGCTGGCAAAAGAAATATCCCTGTATCAGAATTTTGTCCCTTTCTAAAAATTTTGGTCATCAGGCTGCATTCACGGCAGGGCTTGAACATGCTTCGGGTGAAATTATTGGGATGATGGATGGAGATCTTCAGGATCCGCCTGAATTGTTTCAGGAAATGTACCGTAAAATTTGTGAAGAAGATTTCGATATTATCAGTGGAAAACGAAGTGGCCGGAAAGGTAAAAACGGTAGGAATTTCTACACTTTCCTTTTTCACCTGCTGTTTAAGAATGTGGCCGTTATCCGAAACATACAGAATACAGGGAATTTTTCCCTTATGAAACGCGAGGCCGTGGATGCCCTGCTGAAAATGAAGGAAAAAGTTAGGTACTTACCTGGTCTGCGCGCATTCATCGGATTCAAACAAGGTTTTGTCGAATATGTCAGGGATGAACGGATGGAGGGTGACCCAAAAATGAGCCTTGCCAAATTATTTATTCTTGCCACAGATGCTATATTCTCCTTCTCCAGATTTCCTATTAAGCTGACCTTAACCCTGGGCCTGATCGGAACCTTCGTATTTATGTGTGCCGGAATCTATGTCCTGATTGCCAAAATGTTTGGATTTGCCATAATAGGATGGTCCTCCACGCTGCTGAGTATCTATTTCCTGGGTTCGATCCAACTGGTTTCGCTCGGTATCGTAGGAGAATATGTCTACCGGATTTACAAGGAATCGCAAAACAGGCCGCTCTATTTCGTTCAGAAATTTTACGATGGAAATGTTCTGAAATAATGGTTGGCAACCGATTGAAATATCTGTTCTTTACGCTTGCTCTCCTACTGCTCCTTTTTATGCTCAAAGGTGGCAGGGATGCCGGAATTTCAGGCGATGAGTACCTTCATTATGACCAATCGGTTTCAGTCTATAACTATTTCGCCTCCCTTGGAAAGGATACTTCAGCCCTCAATACCCCCAATACTCATCTCAAATATTACGGCCAGTCCTTCGATAATCTGACTACCCTATTAATCAGGTGGTTTAAGATTGATGATATCTTTCTGTTCCGCCACCTTTCGTGCTCAGTAGCCGGATGGCTTACAATCCTTATGACAGCCTTTTTTGCAATCTGGCTCGAAGGATATTTCGCGGGAATTCTCGTAATTCTGCTGTTCGCCCTCTCCCCCACTTTCCTTGGTCATGCACAAAATAACCTGAAAGATATCCCTTTTGCCCTTAGCTATATTGCTGCTATCTTCTTTACTTTAAAATTCTTCTTCGACAAAAATCAACCGAAGATTTATACTGCTATTTTACTAACGGTCAGTATCGCCTTCTCAATAAGCATTCGCTCCGGAGGTTTAATCCTGATCTGCTACCTTTTTCTCTTTCTGATCCTGTTTAATTATTATAAATATCTAAATAACAATATTTTCGATTGGATTTCAACCCGAAAACAATTATTGAGAATTGTGCTGATTTCAGTGGTCGCCTTAATCCTGAGTCTTATTCTATGGCCATATGGTCAGCAGAATCCTTTTCATCATATCCTGAAATCATACCAGGTAATGTCACAATTTCCGACAACGATCAGACAACTGTTCGATGGAAAAATGGAGTGGTCGGACCTGATGCCCTGGTATTATCTGCCGAAATATATGGTCATTACGATTCCGTTGGTTGTAATTACGGGCGTTGCGGCATTTATCGTCCTGGCAGGAAAAATCATTCTCCGGGAGAATTTATTGAAATATGGATTTGTTCTCTTTTCAATTCTCTTTCCGATTGTTTTTGTGATCTACGAAAAATCAAATCTCTATGGCTCATGGAGACACTTCCTGTTTGTATATCCCTCCATAATCCTCCTCTCTGCAATCGGATTTTACAAACTCTTCAACTACTTTAAAAAGAAAAATATTACAATTGCAGTAATCATAATCACTTCCGGATTGGGAATCCATCCGTTGAATTTTATGATTCAAAATCACCCATATTATTATTTATATTATAATCAGGTGGTTGGCGGCCTCAACGGAGCTTATGGAAATTACGAAACAGATTATTACTACCACACCATCCGGCAAGGATCTGAATGGCTCAACAACTATCTTGAATCGAATAAACAAACAGGTGAAATCCGGATTGCCTCCAATTTTTCAGTCAGCTGGTATTTTCGTAACCATCCAAATATTCAAACTAACTATAGTCAGTATGATCAACGCAGTCAATCCGACTGGGATTATATGATCGTTGCAAACAGCTATATTGCCGCCGAGTTGTTACAAAACAAAACGTGGCCGCCAAAAAACGCCATTCATGTGATTTATGCAGATAAGGTCCCTGTCGGTGCCGTACTTAAACGGGAGACAAAACTCGATCTTCTGGCATTTGAGGCTTTAAAAATGGGGGATGTCTCACAATCAGCAAGATTATTTAACGATGCGCTAAAAATTAATGCACAGGATGAATTAATCTTTTATAATTTTGCCAATGCCCTGGTGAAAGAGGGGAAAATTGACAGCGCTAAGGTTGTACTGGAATCAGCCTTGAAAATCAACCCGGGATACGAACCGGTTTTGATGTACCTTGGAAATATTGCGCTTACACAGAATAATCAGAAAGAAGCAATTCACTACTTTGAAACCCTGATTGGCTGTAACCGAAAATATAACGAGGCCTATGTGGCTCTTTCGAAATTGCTGATTGATAGTGATATGGTAAAAGCAAGACGTCTGCTAAAAACCTGCTTAACAATGGATCCGGGTTATAAACCTGCAATAATATCACTTGCAGATTCGTATCGAAAATCAGATCCGGACATTGCTAAAAAATATGATGAACTCGCAAACACGTATAAATAGTAAATTTAATAATGGAAGTATGAAAAAGACAATTTTAATGTTCACGATGGCAGGAATGTTATTCCTGAGTGGTTTAGGTATTGCATTGGCGCAAACTACCCCTGCAGCAAAAAAGGATTCAGTAAACGCTGATAAAGCTGCAAAACCGGTATTCTACAATGCTGCTGCAGAAGAAGAAACGTCAAAAGGTTGCTGCTCATCAACCTGGATTTTGATTGGTGGTGCTGTCGTAGTCCTTGGAGGCGCGGCTTATTTTCTGACAAAGAAAAAGAAATAAAAAAATAGCACTGACGGGGGGTTCGAAACCCTGTCAGTGCTATTTTTTTAATAAACCTTCAGCAACCCCGGATGATTTCCGGTGATATTCCGGCCACCCTGCGGAGTAACGACAAAGGTATTCTCAATCCCAACCATTCCGATCCGGGGAATACCTTTCTTGGGTTCAACGGCAAAAACCATCCCCTCCTGAATCGGATCATCAAACCCATTAGCTATTACTGGCATTTCATCAATGGTCAAACCTATTCCATGCCCCAGAAATTTCACCTTGCGTGTCCCAAAACCCATAAAATTTTCGAGAAACGAGGGGCTCAATCCCCCAAGAATCTCATTGTAAATAACCGAGGGTACTGCCCCTGGCTTAAGCATAGCTGCGATACTATTTTGAATATCAACACATTGTAAATGAATATGAATCACCTCATCGGGTAAAGACTTTCCAAACATGTAGGTCATCGTTTTGTCGGTATGATACCCTTCTACACCACACCCCACATCTACGAAAACCAGATCACCAATAAACAATTTCCGGTCGCGGCTTCCATGAATCGGAACAGCCGGCGACATCCCGTAATTTCCCCCCGGGCCATTAAATGAAGTCGGAAAAATGGAGCTCTCCCCAAAAGCTATCTGCCCAAGAATTGACTCTGTATCAAACATCCCAAAACGGGCCACCCCATGATGCCCCTCATGAATTAAGGTAGAATAGAGATCGCTGAAGAATTCCAGTTCACTCATCCCCTCCTTCAAAAGACCAGGTACCAGCTCCTCGGTAACCCGCTGATGGATCTTTCCCGACTCTTCCATCAACGCCAGTTCATAGGTACTCTTAATTGATCTTGTCTTACTAATCTGTAAATCTGCCGATTCAACTTTTGAAAATGGAAAATACTTCTGAAACCGTTGTAGCATTGCAATTGGAACTATCTCTTTCTCAAGATAAACCGTATCGGGTAGATTTTTCATCGTAACTGCTGCATCGCGATAACTCTCCATCGGTTTGATTATCGGAAACAACGACTCCTCAGCCGCCCGCTCATAACTTCTGCGCACCCAGTAAACGGCTTCATCATTCCGGGGAATAAATAGTACCCCCTCCTGCATCGTTCCCGTAAAATAATAAACATTGATCTTACTAAACACAGCGGTGATCTCCCAGCCGGGATAATCATGATCCATCTGTTTTCTGAATCGGGCTATCCGCGAATTCAACTCTTTTAAGGGGACTCTTATTTCCATTACTTTCAAATTAATTAAGTTTAAAGCGCTGACAGGGCTATAAACTATTTCACCTTAATCTTAAACGCCCACGCATAACTGCACGAAGTCGGACGTGCCTTCTGACTCGGATAAATTATCGTCAAACCATTTGTGGCATCCCATTTCCATTTCAGATCACCTGCTACACCCAGCATCGTAATTTTTGAACCAGCAACCGGCTTGACCGATTTAAGTTTAAACTCTTCCCCCTGCCATTTGAGGAAAATCGCATAGACATTATCACCCTTTGAGGTGAAAAAAGCATCACCTTCCTGCTGCTTAACCTTCCAGTAGCGTGAACCATAAATCGCTTCACCATTCGTTTTTAACCATTCCCCCAATTTCAAAAGAGGGTATTGCTCGTATTCTGGAATCAGTCCGTCAGCAGTCGGTCCAACATTGATATCGAAATTACCATTGTGACTTACTCCCTTGATCACTTTATCGATGAATTGCTTTGGGGAGAGACAATCCTGTGGATCGGTGTCCTGGTTATAGCCAAATGTCTTGGCAATCCCCTGCCAGTACGACCAATTGTGAGAAAGCAATCCCTCACTCCCCTTCTCTCCATCGTATTCCACATTATACAAATCACCATGTTTTCCGCGCTCATCCTTTCCAAACCGGTCATTCACAAAAACCTCCTGATTCCTTTTTGCCGCCTCATTATAATACCATGCAACCACCTCCTTCATTTTCCAGAACGATTCGGGATGATCCCATTCACCATCAAAATACATGAAGTCAGGATGATAAAGATCTATAAGCTCCTTGATCTGAAGAACCATAAAATCATCAACATAGTTTTTTACTTTCTTCAAACCGGCATAAGGAATATCTTTCCCGGTATAAAGGGGATTATACCATTCGTAAAGTGAATAATAAAATCCAACTTTAAGGTTCTCTTTCCGTCCGGCCTCAACAAATTGACCCAGCAAGTCTTTGTGCGGTCCCATCTTCATCGCATTGCGGTCTGTGTATTTTGATGGCCATAAACAGAAACCGTCATGGTGCTTGGAGGTGATAAACATATAATTCGCCCCCATGTTCCTGGCAAACTTTGCCCATTCTGTGGGATTATAGTTCTCAGCCTTCCACTTAGGGATAAAATCGTCATAGGTAAAGTTCTCCCCATAATTCTCACGATGGTAATCGATTGCAGGGCTCCCTTTCTCGTGCATCCGGTTTCCGTACCATTCGGCATAAGATAGACCCTTCTCACGCGGCGCCCAGGCCGGAACAGAGTAAACTCCCCAGTGCATACTTAATCCGATTTTTGCATCATCATACCAGGATGGCATTTTATGAGTATCAAGCGATTCCCAGGTGGCTTTGTAAGGCCCATGAGCCATAAGATTTGTAACTGCCAGGATGCAAACAGATAAACAAATGATTAATTGTAGTTTTAAACGCATAACTTTTGATTTAATATTCCGAAAGGTAAAGATAAAAAGGAATTACTTAACAGCCTTAAAGATACTAAAGGATTTAAACAGTAAAGTAAGCAATTTGCAGTTTATCACCCTGATTCCGCAGCTTGTCGGAATTTTCTTTTAAATTAGCCTGAGAAAGGTTTCTTTTGATGAAACATAAGTCAATCCTGATGAAAAGCACGATTTCACTCCTCTTTCTACTTGCAATTTTCACTCCATTTTTTGGGAACATTTCAGCTTCTGAAAATGAACCTCAGTTAACAGATCAGCTTAAATCAAAAATTCTGGATGGAATTCCACCTTTAAAGTATGGAGAAAACATTCTGCTAAAATTAACAGGAAACCCAATCAAGGTTGATTCTTTAATAATTAAAGAGTTAGTCGACACTTTGAACGTCTTAATGGATGAATGGCACGTTTACCTTGTAAAAGATGGATTATCAAATCTTTCAGTCGAGATAAAAAATAAAAACCAGGGAAATAATACCGATTTTGTACAGCAACGTGACAATTGGACCCGAATTTCACAAACCAGTGTTGTTTTAAACATTTCACCTGAAACCGATTATTCCGACCGTAAGCAAATAATATACTTCCATGTACTTAGGTCACTTGTAAATCCAAGGAATAATCCTGTCGGAAAAATGATTTCAGCAACAGTATTTACGGAATCAAGCCCGAATCCTATTACCTATCAACCTATTGATTATGAAATAATAAAATTTTTATATTCCGAAGAATACAGCCGGAAGCTTGAGAAAAAATCCAATACCTCCGAGAATACTGTCTATAAGTTACGATTCTTCATTGACCTCATCGCCATGTTAGGTGCCATGATCTTTCTGATACTAATTTCCCAAAAAGGGATGTTTAAGAAACATCAATACAGGTTTAAAAGCTATTTTATCCAAGGAATTTTTGTTATTTGTGCAACAATTATTTATTTGATAATAAGAGCAATATTTTCTTTTTACTATTCCTATCCAAACAGTGATGATCTTTTGATTTCCCATTTTCGGATAATTGGAGTGATAGTTGGAGTAGGAGTAGTTTCAATAGTATCCATTTTCCTTATTGAACGGATGATCATAAAAGAAAATGAAAATTTCATTCCTGCCCTTATTGTCCCCCTTTTAACGACAATGTTTATCCCATTTATCTTTATTCTTATTATAAATCAAATTTGTCGGGTTAAACCCTCGAATATTAACTATCAGATTGTGGCATCAGTAATTCCATTTACCCCACTCTTAGGTATTGCCCGCGCATTTTCTATTTTTATTAAAAAGAGTTCAGAGACTATAATCCGGAAAAAGGATTTGGCATTGGCCAAATTGAGCGAACTTCAAAAACAATCAGAACTTCAATCGCTAAGGGCCAGGATAAATCCCCATTTTTTGTACAATGCTCTGAATTCGATTGCAAGCCTCGCAACAACAGATCCCCTAAAAACCGAAAAAATGTCCCTGGCTCTTTCCGACTTTTTTAAATATTCAATTAACAGGGAAGAGAAACAGTTTAATTCTATTTCGGAAGAACTGAATGCAATACGAACCTACCTCGAAATTGAGAAAGTGCGGTTTGGAGACCGCTTAAGATTTGAAATTGAATGCAATCCGGAATTATATGAACTTCAAATTCCTCAACTGGTGATTCAGCCTTTGGTTGAAAACGCGATTAAACATGGGTTATCACAAATCACCAGAAACGGATTCATTAAAATAGTCATTTCAAAAGATGATGAAAAACTTAGAATAAAAATTTACGATAATGGCCCCGGCTTCCCCGATGGACCGCTGCCGGGTTATGGGATCCGGAATACACAGGAACGAATCACTTTGCTGTATGGCTCCAAAGCCAATATAAATTGGGAAAACAAACCTGAAAAGTTCATCGGATTGAGCTTGCCAATAAAGAGTCATGAGCTAATTCAACAATAAAACCAAATATTTGACCTATGAATACTTTGACTCCAACATACCGCACCCTGATAGCCGATGACGAACAGCCTGCGCGCGACCGGCTTAGAAAATTGCTGTCAGATTATCCGGATAAAATTGAGCTGATTGGTGAGTCACAAAACGGTATTGAGTGTCTTGAAATGATCGACCGGCTTAAACCCGATCTGTTATTTCTCGATATCCAGATGCCGGGGCTCAACGGATTCGAGGTGTTGCAGCAATCCATCCATTCTCCGATTGTCATTTTTTGCACCGCATTCGACGAATTTGCGCTCAAAGCTTTTGAAACCAATAGTATTGACTACATCGTAAAACCAGTCAAGGCGGTGCGCATCCAAAAATCCATCGAAAAGCTTGATACCCTGAAGTTGAACTCAGACAAGGAGGGTCTCCTCCGGATCATTGATAATTACCTGGGGCAGACTCCCAAAAAGGAGATTACCTCCATTCCCGTAAAACTGGGTGACCGCATGCTGTTTATTCGGATTGAAGATATCCTCTATTTCTCTGCAGAAGATAAATATGTGACGATTCACAATAAGGAAGCAAAAACATACCTGTGCAATTTACCGCTTAAAAGCCTGGAGGATAAATTAGAAGCCAAGTTTCTCCGGATTCACAGATCACTTCTGGTTAATGTAAGCCGGATCAGGGAGATCGATAAACATTTCGGCAGCCGGTTTATCCTTAAAATGGATGATGCCGGCCAGACTAAACTTACTTCAGGGCGCAACTATTATGATCAAATAAAGGAGATTATGGAGATCTGATCCAAAGAGATCAAGGGTCATTGATCATTTTACCCCGCTATGTTTCATTTTATTCCGGTTTGCTATACTTTTACCGCTTCGTGTTTGATCCTTTCAACAAGAGTTTATTATTCACTATGATATTGTATCTTTGTTAAGTGTTAATAAATTAAGCTATGAGAACAATTCAAATTAATATTCCGGATGATGTTGATCTGAAAGATTCCGATTTTTCAATGATCATTGCATCAAAATTATATGAAGACGGAATTTTATCATCCGGGCAAGCAGCAGAGTTAGCAGGTGTATCTAAAAGAACATTTATTGAACTACTGGGGCATTACAACGTTTCAGTTTTCACTAAATCACTGAATGACTTAGAATCTGATATCTGCAATGCCTAGTTTAGTCATTGCAGATACTAGCTGTCTTATCATCCTTGATAATATAGGGGAATTAGATCTACTCCGAAAAGTATATTCTTCGATAATGACAACACCTGAAGTTGCTATTGAATTTTTAGGGGAATTGCCTGATTGGATATTTATTAGAAGTGTAAAAGATAAAAAATACCAGGAATTTCTGGAGTTGCAAGTTGATATAGGGGAAGCAAGTGCAATCGCGTTAGCAAAAGAACAGAATTCGCCCCTATTGGTACTTGATGATCTAAAAGCCAGAAAATTAGCATCCAGACTAAATCTAAAATTCACTGGAACTCTTGGAATCATTCACAAAGCAAAGCAAATCGGAGTTTTAGAAAAGGTTAAACCAATTATTGAAAAACTTCAAACTACGAATTTTAGGATTTCAAAAAACATTATTGACGAATTCCTTAAAAGAAACGATGAATTTGCCCAACTCTAAACGCTGTTTTTCAATACAATATCGGCATAATCTTAGGTTCACTCAATAACATTCCGGGCTTTTCCTTTCTGATTTCAAGAATAGCAGTTTCTATCTGGCCAAGTGTACATGGCATAGTAGCGATCGAAAACATCGCCTTCTCCCCTTTGTGCCGATTGTGACTTACAGTCTCAATATTGATCTCCTGGTTCCCAATGGCAGTGGTAATAAAACCTGTTGTCCCGGGAATATTTCCCGTCTGGAAGGTGATCAGATAAGGAAATACAAACTTATGCGACTCGGCCTGATTACGTTCCTGTTTTGCAGGAATATTCTGGATCTTGTCACCATATCGGGCAATGAAAACTATATCAGAAACAATCGACATCGCAGTCTCGGTTGAACCCGCCCCCTTGCCTACGAGAAAATGAACCCCTGAATATTTGTTGTTGATACGAACTGCATTGGTAGCTCCGCTAACATCTGAAAGAAAATTCGTGTTTTTTACCAGCATCGGTCGTACGGTAGCATAAATATCTCCATTTACAGTTTTGGCATAGCAAATGAGCTTGATTTTTGCATCAATCTCACTCGCAAAATCAATATCCTCCTTGGTAATATTTTGAATCCCGGTAATCGAAAGGTCTTCCTTCGAAACATCAATCCCAAAAGCCAGCTTGATCAAAAGAATTAATTTATGTCCTGCATCTCCCCCATTAATATCCAACAAGGGATCGGCTTCAGCATAACCGCTATCCTGTGCCATTTTAAGTGCCTCGCTGAATTCCAGCTTCCTATCCTGCATTTGGGTCAGAATATAATTACTGGTCCCATTCATGATTCCTGAAACAGAAAGTACCTTATCCCCGGTAAAACTCTCCTGAATGGTTTTGATAATTGGAATTGCACCGCACACCGCTGCCTCAAATCCAATTTTTACATCCTTTAATTCTGCTGTTTCAAAGATCGCTTTACCCCGTTCGGCCAAAAGCGCCTTATTAGCCGTTACCAAATGTTTCCCTGAATTGAGAATATCAAGACAGATATTGTAAACGAAGTCACTCTTCCCTCCAATAGTTTCGACTACCAAATCAATATCATTCGAAGAAATAATCTCCCGGATATACTCGTTGGCTTCGGTTCCTGAAATATCCTTACCCCCGCCACAGAACAAACTGAGAGGAATATTAAATCGTTCAGATGCTGATCGGGGTGAAAGTTCGACAATTTTTTTAAGCACAATCTTAGTTTTGGCTCTTAGCGTAAGCTCCTCATTTATCTCTGTAATGATCTGTGCAACACCTCCGCCAACAGTTCCGCAGCCCAATATTGCGATGTTCAAAGTATCCATTTTTCTGTAGTTGAAAATTTTGTGAAATATAGGAAATTTTGCG
>CAIXCY010000249.1 GCA_903918045.1 uncultured Bacteroidia bacterium | reverse complement strand
TGAGTTCGCCCAAAAAGAACTTCTTAGAGAAAAACCTAAGAAAAAAGTTCCGAAATTGAAGTTGAAATTTAAAATGTGATCCCAAAATCATTATAAAAAATGGCGGATTTTCTTAAACGTGAGTTTTGCAGTGGTCTCAATAAGATCGGTTTTTCTATAAGAATGATCATTCTGATAATGTAAATTTTCATTCTTGCGATATGAATATTCACTTTTGTGACAAGAATATTCACCTTTGTAACCTGAATGATCATCTTTATTGTGTGAATGATCATTCTTGTGACCTGAATGAACATTTATACTTCAGTTGCTATCATTCTTCTTATTTGAATGGACATTATTGAGTTGCTGCTTATAAAATAAGCCTTCAAATAGGGGATTTACCTGAGCTAATCCTATTTACCAAGGAGTTCGATTAAAGAATTTGCAAAAACGCTGCTCTCATTTAAACTTTCAAATAAAGATATTTAGACTTTTTGAATAATTTATTTGGATTATTTTAATAATTTTAATAACATTACCTTACTTTTGCTGGGGATTTGGAAGTGTGAAATAATAAATATTTAATGGCAGCTTTTTACAAACATTTTATTGTCCTGATTTTTGCTCTAACCGTTCTTGATGTTTCTGGTCAGGAATGCGGTTATGTTTATGTGAGTCCATCCGGTGCATCATCGGGAGTGGCGGGAACGAAAGCTGTTCCTGCAAATTTAGCTTATGGATTGACACTGATGAATTCCGTAAATAAAATTATGAGGATATCATCAGGAACCTACAATTTGAGTAATGCACTTACCATACCCGCCAATGTCACTATTGAAGGCGGTTATAATTCTTCCACCTGGATAAAGAGTAACGCTAATATCACTATAATTAGCCGCGATAACTCAAACAATCTTTCCAATCCAAACAGGCTTGTGGGTTTATACTGTTCCGGCGTTTCGGGCTTTCGTTTGTTGGATCTTACAATTAATATCGCGAACGCTGTAGGTGATGGTGTCAGCGTTTATGGAATTTATATCAATAACTGTTCTAATTATGTTATCTCAAGATGCAAAGTAAATGCCGGTAACGGTTCTGCCGGATTACCAGGACTTCCCGGTACACCGGCATTGAATGGCGCACCCGGCACTGCCGGCCAGCCCGGGGTAGATACAAGTTTTTGCTGCAGGATTGCCGGAATCGGCGGCTGCTGTTCTTACCCGGGAAGTTATGCAGGAGGTAATGGCGGTATGGGCGGAGAACGCGGTGGTTTTATTCTGGATACCAATGTAATACTTGGATATACTTACTATTATAATAAAATAGGAAGTGATTATACCAACCCCGGACTGCCAGGATATTTCGGATTAGGATATGGCGGTGTTCCCGGCGGTGACGGCGGTGCGGGTGTGTGTGCTGCTCAATATTACCAAAATCAATGTAATTCAGACCCTGCAACAAACTACGGCAAAGTGGGGCATGTTGGAATTGACGGCGTGATTGGACTTAGCGGAACACAAGGAGTAGCAGCATATACAAGCGGTTATTATGTTCCCGGAACAGGTACTATAGGCCTGCAGGGTAAAAACGGCGGCGGCGGCGGCGGCGGTGGCGGCGGCGGTGCAAAAGGATGTCAGCCTGCTATAATAAATCCAACAAATGGCGATACTGTAAGTTATGTTTCAGGTGCAGGCGCAGGCGGCGGCGGAGGAGGAGAAGGCGGTCAGGGAGGTTTTCCCGGGTTCGGGGCACCTGGTGCAGGAGCATCCTTCTCAGTTTTTGTCTGGGCTAATGGAATAAACGGGGTTATAAGGGATTGTACTTTAAATCCTGGTCAAGGCGGTACCGGCGGTACGGGCGGTATCGGGGGCGCAGGCGGTGCAGGGGGTATCGGCGGTCTTGGCGGCAATTTGATGAACGACCAGACATTTTCGCATAGCTGCAATACAGGAGAAGGCGGTCCCGGCGGAGTCGGCGGGCAAGGCGGACAAGGCGGACCCGGAGGTAACGGATCAGATGGTGCAAGTATAGATTTGTATGAACAGCCGGGGCAGGAGCAGATAATGCTGTCAAACATGTATAATCCTTTTGAACCTACTGTAACTGCAGCTTTTTCGGGCTGTTCAAATTCAGATGTCACTTTTACAACTACTGCAACCGGTAATGTTGACTGGGTTTTTGGTTTTGGAGCAACCCCCACCACAGCATCCGGCACAAATGTAACCGTTCAATATGCAAGCGGAATGCCCGGTTTCAGGAGCATTACATTGATTGTTGACGGTGTGCCATACCCGCTTGCCAATTACATCAATATTCCAACCGATTTCCCGCCTCCGCAGATTACTTCCTCAAAAATTGTTTCATGCATCGGCGATGCTGTAAACATTCTTACTACCGGAACAGCGGCTTCTTATAACTGGAGCATACCTGGAGGTTCAATTGCGTCATCAGCTGTTCAGAGCCCCGGGAACGTTACTTTTGCTTCCGCTGGAACTCATACCGTTGTGCTCACCACAACCAGTTGCTGCGGTACTTCAGTTACAACTAAAGATATTGAAGTTATTACAGCCCCTGTTGTGAATATAGGCCGTGATACTTCTATGTGCTTCACCGACCAGAAGCCATTGCTTGATGCCGGTAATCCCGGGGCGACATATCAATGGAAACTAAATGGCGCCGCAATAGGAGGCAACACACGGACTCTGCAAACTTCATCAGCTGGAGCATATTCAGTAAATGTCAGCTACGGCAGCTGTTCCAGCAGCGACACAATGAATCTGCATATATACACTCATCTTCCATTTACACTTGGGCCTGATATTCTCCTTTGTACAACAAGCTCGCTGCCGATTTTGGATCCAGGATTAACTGGGATGCAGACCTATTTATGGACAAGGAACTCAAACCCTGTCGGAACAAATTCGCAGACACTGCAAACAATTGATGCAGGCATTTACACTGTTTCGCTTACAAGTGTCAGCGGATGCACTGGAAAAGACACAATTAAGGTAACTATTAGGGACCCTCAAATTGAACTCGGAAATAACGTAACAATATGCCCTAATTATCCGCATCCTCTATTAGACGCAGGAAACCCGGGCTGTACTTATATATGGAAATTGAATAATGCGCAGGTTGGTACCTCTCAGACACTGCAGACAACTACTGCAGGAATGTACTCTGTTAAAATTACAAGTCCGGCCGGATGTTTTACACAGGACAGCCTTACCCTTACTATTTTGCCGCTGATGAATGCGGCTTTTAGTTCTCCGGGCACTGCAACAGAAGGTACTTTGGTTACTTTTACTGACATTTCTTCTCCTGCCCCGACTTCATGGAATTGGAATTTTGGAGATGGTTCTCCGAATGATACTTTGCAAGGGGCTTCGCATACTTATGTTTCCCCTGGGCAGTATAATGTTTTTCTTATTGTAAGCAATGGAGTATGTTCGGACACTACAACTTCAGTGGTTACAATTCAAAATAACTGTTCTTCTCTTGGACTTACTTCATCCTTCACCAAATCGAATGATACTATTGATTTGAATGGTCTTGGAATGGTTACATTTACCAATACAAGCGCTAATTCAACTGCGTGGTTATGGAATTTTGGCGACGGTTCCATTTCACATGATCAAAACCCGACACATGTTTATACAGCTATTGGAACTTACACTGTCACACTGACTTCATATAATTTTAACTGCACCTCCACAGTAACAAGCGTAGTTATTGTAATTGAAAAAACCACAGGAATTGATGAATCTGCTTCTTCTGATTATAGATTGCAGATTTATCCTAACCCCAATGAAGGAAAATTTACGCTTCAGATTTCAGACTGCCCGCTTTGCTTAAGCAGTATTGAAAATTTATCTGTATTCAATGTTCTTGGAGAAACCGTTTTTCAAACATCAAATATTAAAACGCAGGCTTTAGTAATTGATTTAAGCAGTCATCCGAAAGGAATATATTTTGTAAAACTAATATTGCCTTCGCAGCATGTATCGAATGGGAATGCTATGCAGGTAAACGATTCTTTAAATAACGTAATAATTAAAAAAATTATTGTAAATTAAAGATTCTTGAAAAATGCGGTCGTTTTAATTTGAACAACTGCTAATTATAATTTCTATTATCAGATTGCCTGAGTTTTAAAAATTTTCAAATTAATTGTTAATGAGTATTTCTTTTAAATATTTATCTTTTAAAAACAGGATTTGCTCTGCAGTTCGCTTTTTGATTGGCAGTATTCTGCTTACTTCATCAGGTATAGCATCTGCTCAGCAATGCACTGTTATTTATGTAACTCCGAATGGCGCATCTTCAGGTACTGCTGGAACAAAAGCAGCCCCGGCATCTCTTGCCTATGCTCTTACACTTGCCACCGCCGCTGATAATAAAATATTTATTGCCTCAGGAACATATAATATTTCCAATCCTTTGGTTATGCTGTCGAATCTAACAATAGAGGGCGGCTACAATTCTTCAACATGGAAAAAAAGCAACTCAGGCGCAACCACAATTTTCAGAAATAATTCCAATTTAGAAACAAATCCTAACCGCTTGGTTGCAATCTATTGCAGCAGCATCAGTAATTTTCGTTTTCAGGATTTAACAATAAGAACCGCCAATGCCTTTGGAGGAGGGATTTCAACGTATGGCATTCATATGAGCGGCTGTTCTAATTACCAAATTGTCCGCTGTAAAATTACAGCAGGGAATGCCGGGAACGGAACCTCTGGAACCAATGGCACGAGCGGTTTAGCCGGCGCTAATGGATTAATAGGCAAAGACGGGAGCGACCATCATTCCGGCGACAGTCTCGGCGGTGCCGGCGGATCAGGTACATTTCCGGGAAGTTTGGCTGGGGGCAACGGCGGATCAGGAGGAGATAGAGGCACAGCAGCGTGCTCACTCTGCGGAGATCCTGCTTTTGCTACTAACGGTTATCACGGCCAGAACGGGCAGGTAAGCGGAAGCGGAGGCGGATATGGCGGCGGCGGCGGACAAAAAATTGTTACTTGTATTTTTCCTACAACTCCTCCCCGTACAGGTTTGAATGATGGAATTGCCGGAACAGATGGTGCTGATGGACTTGCAGGCCTGATAGGCTCAAATGGCACGGCCTCATTTTCTGCCGGATTTTATGTTCCGGGAGATGGTTTGTTAGGCTCAGACGGAACTGTTGGATCAGGCGGAGGCGGCGGAGGCGGCGGCGGATCTATCGGCGGTATTCCCCATGATTGTTTTGGTTTTCCATTCCCTCCAAACTTGAATGGCACCGGAGCTGGCGGCGGTGGCGGCGGTGAAGGAGGACAGTCTGCAATCGGCGGTATAGGCGGTACAGGCGGGGGCGGTTCATTCGCAATTTATACTTATAATAATGGTGCGAACGGGATTTTAAAAGATACTAAGTTAACCTCAGGAGCCTACGGCTTAGGTGGTGCAGGCGGTTCAGGCGGAACAGGCGGAACAGGCGGTCTTGGCGGACCTCAGGGAGGCTATGCAAACGGCTATGTCGGGGCAGGAGGTAATGGAGGTAAAGGCGGTAAAGGCGGAGACGGCGGAGACGGCGGAGACGGATCAGACGGCCTAAGTGCAACATTGTACGAAGATGGCAGCGGAACAGCTGTAACCGAGCAGAATGTTTATTCTTTACAACAGCCTTTTGTATTTGTGCAGTATTCCGGCTGTACGAATGCACCGGTAATATTTTCAACAAATGCGACAGGAACAGTGATTTGGTTTTTTGGGGCAGGAGCCACGCCGGCTTCAGGGAGCGGGATTACAGCAACAACTAAATATACAACCCAGGGAAGAAAAACGTTTACAATGGTAAACAACGGCATTTCATATACCTATACCGATTTTATTGAAATATTTAATTCAGGAAGCGGTTTTACGCCTGCTATTTCAACTACAAACACACCTGTTTGTAAGGGCGGAACGCATACATTTTCCTGCTCGGCAACAGCCACTGACTATGAATGGTACTTTATCAGAAACAACGTTACAGATACTGTGACCGGCCCAGCTTTTCAAAATGTGACCCACACCTTTGACTCAGCAGGGACTTATATGGTAATTTTAAAAAGCATTGATTACTGCTGCGGAGAATCATTCCCTGATACGGTTAGTTTGACTGTGGGAAACATTTCCCGGCCGACAGTTTCTATTCAATCGGAAAATTCATCAAATGTTGTTTGCAGCAATGGTACCTTTAATTTCAGCGCTGCGGCTTCTAATGCGGGAACAGCGCCAGGTTATCAATGGTTAATAAACGGCTCTCCTGCGGGAGGTAATTACCCGGTATTCGTTTCATCCACATTGGGAAATGCTGACAGTGTTACCTGCATCGTTACTTCTGCCTTGGGATGTTCAACCGGGCAGAAAGACACCTCAAATTCTATATATGTTACCGTGATTAACCCGCCCGTTGTGACATGCAGTGCCGACTCTTTTTTCTCAGGAGATCCAACAAGATTAATTGCACACGTTACATCTGGCTGGGGAGCACCTTATACTTATAATTGGGGTTTTGGAGATGCCTCACTCGGTTTGGGCGATACAGTTTCGCATATTTATCAGGCAGCAGGAACATATAATTACCAGGTGAATGTAAGTGATTCCAACGGCTGTACAGGCAGCTGTTCAGGTACTGTTCTTATTGCTACCAGGTTAAATGCTGCATTTGAAGCATCTGTTACAAGCGGCTGTGAAGCGCTTATGGTTCACTTTACAAATGCCAGCGTTTATGCAATTACCTATCTCTGGAATTTCGGCGACGGCACAAGTTCCGTTTTGGCCAATCCTTCACACCTTTATACCAATTCAGGAATATACAATGTAAAGCTGAGAGCGTTTAGTGCAACAGGAATGGACAGCGCTGTTGTATCAAGCCAGGTTTTTGTGTATGCAAGACCTGTTGCTAACTTCCAGGCATTTATGTCGCTGAGCGGAGATACAGCTCATCTTGCAGATAATTCAATTGATGCCTGGACCTGGTTATGGAATTTCGGCGACGGCAGTCCCGCCTCAACAATTCAAAATCCGGTTCATTTTTATTCCGTCAACGGAAACTATACGATTTCGCTTATTGTTACAAACGTGCACGGCTGTTCAGACACAACTGATAAACCTGCATTTGTAAAAATCCAGACAGGGATTGATAATCTTTCTTTTGACGGCTTAACTTTCACAGTATTTCCAAATCCTTTTTCTTCTGAAATAAATATCAATGCAGCGTTTGAAACGGAGAGCACACTGAAAATTTCTTTAATGAATTTAGAAGGGCAGCGTATAATTTCTGAAAATAAAAATTGCAGCAAGGGTCCGCAGCAAATTAAAGTGGAGGGTATTTACGGCAGGCTTTCTCCAGGAATGTACCTCCTGGAAGTAGAATACAAGGGCAAAAAACAATACACTAAACTTATCTATCAGGAATAGTCTGCAGGTTGATGGGAGCAGGCCTTTTTTGATATGAATTATAAATAAAAAACAGAACATATTTTTAATTGAAATGTTTGATATCAGATGCAACCTTTTCAAGAAAAACCCCATCCAGAATTCTGAAATGACAGGTATTACTATTTAAGAATAAGATATGATTTTGGAATTCCGTTACAAACTTATACTAAGAGTATTTCTTTTGATTGCTGCGTGGAATCTGGGCACTGGAAACTCTTTCGCACAGCAGTGCAGTATTATTTATGTTACACCTTCAGGGGCTTCAAGCGGATCAGCCGGCTCAATCTCAACTCCTGCATCACTTCCTTACGCTTTCACTCTGGCCAGCGCAGCAAACAACCGCCTATGGCTTGCCGCAGGAAATTATACTATTTCCAATGAACTTATAATGATAAGCGGTATTTCAATGGAAGGAGGCTTTGACCCTGTAACATGGAAGAAGAGTAATTCACTGCACACTGTTATTTACAGGGATTCAACCCATGTTGATACTGTTCCCAACCGCATTGTGGCAGTGGAATGCTCAGGTATCAGCAATTTCAGTATTCATGATATTACGATTATTGTTAATGATGCGAGAGGCAACAGTGTAAGCACCTACGGGATTCATCTTGCCAAGTGTTCTTCTTATGATATTTCAAGATTAAATGTTACTTCCGGAAATGCAACCGATGGCTTTGCCGGCGTGGCTGGTGCAAACGGCGTTAACGGCGCAAATGGTGTACAAGGACAGCCGGGCGACGATGGAGGCGGATGCTGTACTCTGGGCGGTGCAGGCGGTACAGGTTCTTATCCCGGAAGCAATTCGGGAGGAAACGGCGGAGACGGCGGCGCAAGAGGCACCGGTCAATGTTTTGGGTTTGGCGGAACCAGCCCTGATGGGGCAGTTGGTCAGACCGGCTTGGGAGTGAATGGGGGCGCCGGAGGCGTAGGCGGACAGGGTGCATTTTATTATGTAGGAAGTTTATTAGGCTGTTCCGGAACACCGGCAAATGACGGCAGGCCCGGTGCTGACGGCGCTAATGGTGCTATGAGTGCAAATGGTGCCAATGGAATAATTGTTTATGGACGATATTTTCTTCCCGGCGATGGGCAGATAGGAATACAAGGAGTGCATGGCGGCGGCGGCGGCGGCGGAGGAGGAGGAGGAGCAAAAGGCGGGGTTAGTACATGTTTTGGTGATTTTAACGGTGCAGGTGCAGGCGGATCAGGCGGGGGAGAAGGCGGTCAGGGAGGTTTTGGTGCAACAGGAGGAAAAGGAGGAGGCGGTTCTTTCGGGATTTATATTGACAGCAACGGGGTAAATAGTTCTTTGAAAGACTGTCTGCTTAATTCAGGACTGCAGGGTATCGGCGGGATCGGAGGCACTCCGGGCGGTGTAGGCGGCAACGGCGGATTTGGTGCGGGACTTCGGCCGGGATGCAGTATGGGCGGAGGCGGTGCAAGCGGTGCGGGCGGTGCAGGCGGTAAAGGCGGCGACGGCGGTAATGGTGTTGCAGGAGTGAGTCTGCCTTTGTTTGAAGACCCTGCCGGTGTTACAATCGCGCAATCGGATATGAGATCAACAGTGGAGCCGGCAATTTATGTAAAAAACACCGGCTGTACTTATTCAAAGATCACTTACACAACAAACGCAACGGGAATTATTCAATGGTTTTTTGACGGCGGATCTTATCCGCTCAGCGCTAACGGCGACAGCGCGCAAACTCAGTATTCAATAGGAGGGCGTCATTCAATAACACTTGTTGTTGATGGGGTTCCTTATATGTTTACTGATTTTACAGGTGTTTTTAAAGACGGAACTCCTTATTTACCGCGTGTTGTAGGCAGCGATACAGTTTGCCCCGGCAGCAGTGCAACCTATACAGCTGCCTTCGATTCTGTTTTCACTGTTACAGCATACAAATGGAATATTTACAACCCTGGTTCTTCAACACCTGCTCAGTCGGGGACTTCAGCAGCCTTTACTTATTTATTCCCGAATACTGTGGGTGTTTATATGATTACTCTTCAGACAGAATCACCTTGCTGCGGGTGGTCAGCTATTGATACTTCTTATATAAATGTTGTACCGTTTCTGCCTGCAGATGTTTACGTTTCAACCTCAGCGGCTGTTATCTGCCATGGAGAGCCGAGTACATTTTTTGCTGTTCCGGTGAACGGCGGCAGCCATCCGGGTTATAACTGGAAAGTTAACGGGGTAAGCAATGGGATCAATCAAAGTTCGTTTACTTCTACCAGTTTCAATAACGGTGATATTATCACCTGCGCAATGACCAGCTCTTATGCCTGTCCTTTGAATTCTCCTGCAGTATCTCTTCCTTTTGTAATGACAGTAAATCCGCTGCCAGCAATTGCCTGCAGCGCTGCTCCTTTATACCTTGGAGCCCATACCGGTTTCAACGCGAATTTTACCGGCGGAACAGCGCCTTACAGATACACCTGGAATTTCGGCGACGGCGGTATTGATACGAATGCTGTTGGAACACATCTTTACGGCGGAACCGGCCCTTATACTTATACTGTTGCTGTTACTGATTCAAAAGGATGTACAGGGTTTTGTACAAATACAGTGGTTATATTTTTAGCGCCTGCTATTCACCCTGATTTTACGTTTACTCCGAATTACCACTGCGGCGGTACGTCTGTAACTTTTACTGATATGACCACAGGCAATCCTACACTATGGAATTGGAATTTCGGCGACGGCAGTCCCTCATCAACCCTGCAGAACCCGACACATAACTATACTGTTCCGGGAAATTATAATGTTAAATTTACTGCAGGAAATTCAATTTTTACAGACACACTTTACCGCCCGAATCTTGTTTCTGTATGGGCGGTTCCTACAGCGCATATTTCTTATCTTTCCGACTCTACCTGCTATCCGCTGCCTGAGCAGTTTGAAGATATTTCGGTTCATGCAGCTTCCTGGCTTTGGAATTTCGGTGATGGCGGGCCCTCATCAACACTTCAGAATCCTTCGCATCCATACCATGCTGTTGGTACTTATCCTATTACTTTAATAGTACATTCAATAGAAGGCTGTGCCGATACTACACATGGAACGGTGTACGTGATGCCTTCGCCGAAGGCTGCATTTTCTCAAAACAAAACAGCAATCTGTAACGGCCAAACTGTGCTCTTTACTAATTCATCTTCTATTGATGCAGTAAAATGGGATTGGAAATTCGGGGACGGCACCGTTTATACCGGAAACGGACCGCCAGAGCATGTGTTTGCTAATGCCGGAGTTTACAATGTTTCGTTGGCTGTTGTAAATTCTTTCGGCTGCAAAGATGATACTGTTGTTTTAAATTCAGTAACAGTAAAGAATCAGCCTGCTGCGCTTTTCAGCCTTGGCAATTCAGAAACTATTTTCTTCGGCACACCTGTTTCGCTTGTAAATTCAAGCTCTTATTATACTTCATGGATTTGGAATTACGGCAACGGCAAAATTGATTCAACCGACTTCAATACTTCTGTGGAGTATAAAAATCCGGGCATTTATAATGTTACACTTTATGCAATTTACAGGGGACTTGGAATGACCTGTATTGACAGTATGTCGATGAATGTTACTATAAATGATTTTGAATCTCTTTATATTCCGAATGCCTTTACGCCGAACGGTGATAATGATAATGACGTGTTTTATGTTTATGCAAATGATATAACAGATTTCCAGCTGTATATATTCAACAGATGGGGTAATCTTATTTTTGAAACAAATGATTTAAAAAAGGGTTGGGACGGCAAAGTGAAGGGTGATAAATCGCCAGACGGTGTTTATACATACCGTGTAGTTTACAAGAAGAAAACAACGCCGAATGATTCGCATACAAGAATAGGTTCGCTGTTGCTGCTTGGGGAAGATTAAGTTTTTCGGGTTAAGGAATTTCGTAGTAAAAATATTTTAAAACAAAACGTCCTTCGGAAATTTCCGAAGGACGTTTTTGTTTTTACGCGTTTCTGAAATTAATTGGCGATATTATTTTATAAATTGATTGACTACACATCTTGTAAGCATTAACCCAATTCCTCTAAAAGAGATGTTATTAGATGCTGTAAATCAGGTATTTTATTTGTTATAATATTCCAAACTATATCATAGTCAATTCCAAAATAATGATGTATTATCATATCCCTGGTACCTGCAATTTTTTTCCATTCTATCTGCGGGTGCTGTAATCTGAAATCATCATCGAGTTTTTTTGCAGCCTCTCCAATAATTTCCAAACTGCGGATAATTGCGCGGGACACAGTTTTATCATCAAAGGTTTGTTCGGAAGTTTTGTTTTGAGTAACCTCAAGAATGAAATCACATTCCTCAAGTATATGTTTTAAAAACTCAGGCAGCGAGGGTGACATATTCTACTTCTTTTAAAATGTAAGGACCAATAAATTTGCTTAAAGACTGCGGAGTAACAAGTTCAATTTTTCTGCCGGAAAGTTCCTGAAGAAAAAATGCGAGGTCCATAAAATTATCAAAGTTTTTTTGTGCAGGATGAAACTCTACAAAAAAATCAACATCACTATCTTCCTTGGCTTCGTCGCGGACAAATGAGCCGAATATTCCCAAACGCTTAACGCCATATTCGAGTATCGTTTTGCTGCTGGCTGTTATCAGCTCAATCAACTCTTGCTTTTTATTTACTGCCTGCTTCATAAAGCAAAGATAATAATTAAAAAATTATTGCTGGTTAAAGAAAGCGGAGCTGTATACTGACATAACAAATTCTGGTTCTGCATTTCTGGCTTCCGCTTAACGGAAACTTTATAAGAATTGTATGGTAAGCGCAGCTTACCTTTTATAAATGACACGAAGTATCTCCCCTCTTGCCTAGCGCTGAACTTCGCGCCTACCGGGCAGCCTCTTTGTTTGCGTTAAATTGAAAACCATATTACAATCCTTCCCGCATTCAAACTACCCCAGTTATTTAAACCTTTTCTAGACAACAAGAGGCCTGTCTTTAGGGCAATGCGGACATGTTTGAATAAATCAAAAAACACTTTTGTTTTTGTTGTTTTATTGACATTCCTTTGTGGCAAAATAAACGACCTTTTCCATTGCTTATCGAAATTGTTACAAATGGTATTTATAAAATACGGATGGCTGTTTCTCAATTAAATTTTTTTAAATTAAATAATAAATAGAATTTGATCTATGAAAAAACATTTCCACTCTGCTTTTCTTTTTCCCTTTTTATTTTTTCTCTCATACTTTTCTTTTGCCCAAACTATCCCCAACATTGAAAACATCGCTAAGGCTAAGCTAAGTAAGTGGAGTATTGGCGTCCAGATAAATACGGTAGACAAATTGCCACCTTTTACTATGTTTAGTGATAACAATCCTTTATTCCACGGTGGGGACATTCGGGGCGGAGATAAAAAAAACAATTCGTATTCTTTGGGGTTAATAATTAACTATATTTTTAAAGAAAACATATCTATTCGTATTAAGACAGGAATAACAAGAATAAATATGAGCAATTATTATGAACTTCCATATTTGCATGATGGCACTGATGATATCAGCTTAAAGCAGACAACAACAAACTATATTCCAGGAATAGAATGGAATATTGTAAAGGGTAAAATTAATTTTTATACTGGTTTTGAAGCCCCAATCAATATTTATGGAAAATATAATTATAAAGCTAATGATCGTAGTATTAATAATGGTATGCCTTCAACAACTATAATAACAACCAAAATAGATGGTGGATTGTCCGCAGGAATAGGTTCCTTTTTGGGTGTTCGCATACACCTATTTAAAAATATTTTTATTGGCTCCGAATTTTCGTACTCATTACTTTACTCAAAAATTGGCGGAAATGAAACTTATGAACAGATAGATATTGACGATGCTTCGGGCACTGTTTTCAATCATAATATATATACTTTCAGAGAAAGTATTGCAGGGGTTGGACTATCAGGATTTAAAGCTTCTTTAAACATTTCATATTTATTTTAACATTAACAGTGAGGAGTTCGCAACCCTTTCAGCGTAGCGTGAAATATTAATTGATAATGTTAAGCGCTACGTCCCGCAGCGCTTTCTTTAACCGGCATCTTGCCGGACAATGCGAAACAGAAGCGGTAAATTAATATAAAAATAGGCTGGAAGCCTTGTTAAAATGGGCGTAGCGGGACGCTACGCCCAACGAGGGAGTTTAATTTTCTAAACCAATGATGCTTACACAACATGCACCATTACGGCATTACTCCAAGGCTGCTGACCGGCAGGGGTAATCAAAGCTACCCTGAACCAGTACTTTGCACCCGGTGTTAAACTGCTGATGGTAAAATCCTGCTGTGTAGTAACTGCAACAACCAACCAGTTAGCTTCTACAATAGGCTCTAAGGTAAACAAGATTGTTTCAGTCCGATCGAAGATTGAATCACCCCGATCGAAGATTGAATCACCCCGATCGAAGACCGTTTAGCCCTAAACAAGATTGAATCACCCCGATTGAAGATTGAATCAGTCGGATCGAAGATTGTTTAGCCCTAAACAAGATTGTTTCAGTCCGATCGAGGATTGAATCACCGCGATCGAAGATTGTTTAGCCCTAAACAAGATTGTTTCAGTCCGATCGAATATTGAATTACCCCGATCGAAGATTGTTTAGCCCTAAACAAGATTGTTTCAGTCCGATCGAAGATTGAATCACCCCGATGAAGATTGGTTAGCCCTAAACAAGATTGTTTCAGTCCGATCGAAGATTGAATCACCCCGATCGAAGATTGTTTAGCCCTAAACAAGATTGTTTCAGTCCGATCGAAGATTGAATCACCCCGATCGAAGATTGTTTAGCCCTAAACAAGAT
>CAIXCY010000248.1 GCA_903918045.1 uncultured Bacteroidia bacterium | reverse complement strand
TGTTGAAAAAAAATGGATGGCTGCCATGGATCAACGAATCCGCACTGAGATGGATAATATAAGTCACCGTCTCACACAACGTATTAAGGAGTTGGCAGAAAGGTATGAAACACCCATGCCACGAATGACTGAAAATGTGGCTGATCTTGAAGCCAAAGTGTATACCCATCTCACTAAAATGGGATTTGTATGGAAACGGTGATCAGTCAAAAGGAGGTTGGAAACCGGATTTTTAACATCCGTGGAGTTCAGGTGATGATCGATCGTGATCTGGCAGAAATGTACTCGGTTGAAACAAAGGTATTGAATCAAGCCGTTAAGCGCAATATTGAGCGGTTTCCTTCCATATTCAGATTTCAATTATCAGGAGATGAGCGGATTGAACTGGTCACAATTTGTGACCGGTTCGATAGTCTAAAACATGCGACCGTAAATCCTTATGCTTTTACCGAGCAGGGTGTTGCAATGCTTTCGGCAGTGTTGCGCAGCGAAACGGCAGTGAAAGTAAGTATTCAAATCATGACTGCCTTTGTAGAGATGCGTAAGGTGGTGCAAAGTAATGCGGCGCTATTTCAGCGGTTGGATAAAGTTGAGCTCCGGCAAATGGAGGCTGACCAAAAGTTTGAACAGATATTCAAGGCATTGGAAAGCAAAAACCCGCAACCCGACACCGGGATCTTTTTTGACGGGCAGGTTTTCGATGCCTGGGTTTTTGTTACCGGTTTGGTGAAGAGGACCAAAACCTCCCTTCGTCTTATTGATAATTACGTGGACGAGACCGTGCTGACACTCCTTACAAAACGAAGCCCCGGAGTGGAAGCCACCATTTACACCCAAAGGATTACCCCGCAACTTCAATTAGACCTGAATAAGCACAACGCCCAGTACCCAGCCATTCAAATTAGACTTCTGGCCGATAGCCACGACCGTTTTCTGGTGATTGACGATAAGGAGCTCTACCATATTGGCGCTTCGCTAAAAGACCTTGGCAAAAAATGGTTTGCCTTCTCCCGCATGGATTCCCTGACAAACGAAATACTGAATAAATTAAGCTAAACTCCAATGACAGCGATAAAAGAAATAAAAAAGGGGTTTCAGAAAACAGAGGTTGGGGTGATTCCTGTTGATTGGGAAGTGATTCCTCTTGAAAAATTAAGTTATAGGATTGGAGATGGAATACATACAACTCCAAAATATTCTGACAATGGTGATTACTTTTTTGTAAATGGCAATAATTTGGATAATGGGAAAATTAGTATTTCGAATGATACAAAAAGAGTTTCAAAGGAGGAATATCTTATACATAGAAGGGAACTAAACAACGGCACAATTTTGCTTTCTATAAATGGTACAATTGGCAATATTGCCTTCTATAGAAACGAAAAAATTGTTCTCGGTAAAAGTGCTGCTTACATAAATTTGAACGAGAAAATTGACAAGAAAATTCTTTATCAAATAGTTCAGACTGAATTCATAAAGAAATATTTTGAAAATGAGTTGACTGGTTCAACAATTAGAAATTTAGGATTAGGTTCCATTAGAAATACTCCGATCCCTCTTCCTCCCACGCTTTCCGAGCAAACCACCATTGCCACCGCCTTAAACGATGCCGATGCACTGATTACCCAACTCGAAAAACTGATTGCCAAAAAACGGGCAATCAAGCAAGGTGCCATGCAGGAGTTGCTGAAACCGAAGGAGGGGTGGGAAGAGA
>CAIXCY010000247.1 GCA_903918045.1 uncultured Bacteroidia bacterium | reverse complement strand
GCAATTCAGGGATTTTCTGTTTTGAATAAACTTCATATATCTAAAAATGAAATATCTGGTTATAACAATGGAATTATCCTAAATTATTCTGGGGATAGTTTAATACTGACGAACAATAAACTAACTGGTTCAGGCATAAGTGTCAGTTCCGGGGGTAATGGATTTAGCCTTATTCAGGGCAATAGGATCACTTCTTCAATTACCTCAGGAATTGTCTTAACTTCCCAAAACTGTCTGGTAGATAATAATTATATAAGTATTTCCGGCAATAATCCATGGAATGGGATACAGGCAACAAATTGTAGCCAAACAAAAATTGCATTTAATAGTATAAATATCCTAAACAATAATATTGGAAGCAAATGCCTTCTGATTGATGGAGGAAATGGTCTTAGCATTAAGAACAACATTTTTTCTAATCCTGGAGGAGGTTATTCTACTGCCATTATTGATAATCCATCTTCGTGCTTATGGGATTATAATGATTATTACAATCCATATATGAGACTTGGCTCGGTAGGCAACAGTACCTTCCAGTCCTTCTCTGCATGGGCTACCGGAATCAGTGGAGAAGTCCATGGTATAAATGCCAATCCATTCTTTACGAACGATTCTATTCTGGTTCCTAATCAAATTATGTTATACAATGCGGGCGTTCCAATACCAGGAGTAACAACTGATATAGATTCAACTTTACGTAATCCCGTTACACCAGATATCGGAGCCAAGGAATTCTCTCCTTGTAAACTTGATGCGGGAATCAACGCCGTATCAGCACCTGTATCTCCTGCAATAGAAGGAAATCAGAATGTTAAAGTAATATTGCAAAACCAGGGAGCAAATATATTGACTTCAGTTACAATTAACTGGGCATTAAATGGAATAATGCAATCGCCTTACGACTGGTCAGGGTCACTAGCTAGTGCTCAGAAGGCAGAAATTGGAATTGGAACAGCAGCCATACAATCCGGAAAGATATACACGATTAAAGCCTGGACTTCAAGTCCTAATGGTGGAATTGACTGTAATAATTATAACGACACTGTCGTTTCTGCACAAATCTTCACCAAATTATGTGGGACATACACTATTGGAGGTACAAATCCTAATTTTCTAACGTTTAATAACGCCATTTCTGTTCTAATGAATGCGGGTATCACATGCCCGGTTGTTTTCAATGTCAGAAATGGCACTTACCTGGAACAGATCGAGATAGATTCTATTCCTGGCTCATCCATTGTAAATACCGTGACCTTTCAATCTGAAAGCGGGGACAGTTCCCAGATTAAAATATGGAATCAAGCACTCTATATTCCTACTATAACCTTAAAAGGAGCAAAAAATCTAATCTTTAATAAACTAGGAATTTATAAAGAATATTTTGGCCAAGGATCATTTATGATTAGCGATTCTTCTTCAAATATTTTGATATCAAATTGTTTGATTACTTCAAGTGCTGCTACAAAAGGTATCTGGCTTCAAAATCAGGCAAAGAATATTTCTATCGTAAAGTGCAATTTTAATAATCTTTCGGAAGCTGGGTCTGAGAGTTTTTCAATTTATATGTCTGATGTTGCCAATATTCAAATCAGTGAAAACAACCTTCATGGATATACCTATGCAATTCAGGGATTTTCTGTTTTGAATAAACTTCATATATCTAAAAATGAAATATCTGGTTATAACAATGGAATTATCCTAAATTATTCTGGGGATAGTGTGTCCATCTCTAACAATAAGATTACAGGATCGAGTATTAATGTTAATAACAATAATGGATTATGCATTATAGAAAACAACAGAATTACAACATCAGTTTCTTCAGGAATTGTTTTAACAACTCAGAATTGTCTGGTAGCCAATAACTACATATCCATATCTGGGACAAATACTGGTGATGGCATTGATGTAAACAATTGTACTCAGACAAAAATTGATTTTAACAGCATAAATGTTGAATCTAAGGATGTGAATCGCAGTAAATGTATCCAGATTATCCAAAGCAGTGCTCTTGAAGTTAGAAACAATATTTTTAATAATTCAGGCGTTGGATTCTGTGTTAACATGGACAGTCCTCCTGTTAATTCACTATGGGATTATAATGACTATTATTCACCGTACAATTATATCGGTTACCTTAGTAATACCGCATACAACTCTCTTTCATCCTGGGGTAATGCAATTAACGGCGATCCAAACAGTATTTTCAGCAATCCGTTCTTTACAAATGATACACTTCTCGTACCTAATCAAATCCTTCTTAAAAATGCAGCGACTCCAATACCAGGAATTACCTATGATATAGATTCAACATCCAGAGTTGTTAATAGCCCGAAGAGTCTTAGTCTTTCCAAGGGACAATTAAAGACTGGAAATCTTAGCAATCCTGATATTGGAGCAAAGCAATTTACCATCTGCAACAACGATGCCGGCATTAATCAGATTACCTCACCCATACTTCCAATAACCGAAGGGGTGCAACAAGTAAAAGTAATCCTTCAGAATCAGGGGTCAGATGATTTAAATTCAGCACGAATTTACTGGCAGATAAACGGCGTAGATCAGACACCTGTAAACTGGACTGGTACCCTCATTAGCAAGCAAAACTCTGAATTGACTCTTGGATCATTAAGGTTCTACTTGGGTGCTGAATATAAAATAAAGGCATGGACCTCATTACCCAATGGCATTGCAGATTGTGACCATCATAACGATACGACTACTTTGCATGTCGCAGGGAATCCGCTTCCGGATGCAGCCAAATCAATTACCGGTTCCTCCCCTGTCTGCAATGGGCAAGCTTCAGTAGTTTATTCGGTTGCTGAAATTGCAAATGCAACGACTTATATCTGGACACTACCTTCGGGTGCTACAGGGACAAGCTTAACAAACAGCATCTTGGTAAGTTTTGGTCCGTCAGCAACAACAGGAGATATCACCGTAAAGGGTCACAACTCCATTGGCGATGGTTTTGCCTCGACACTGACTATCACTGTAAATGAATTATCTGCACCGTCAATTCGACAGATCACCCAACCTACGTGCGCATTAGCTACGGGTAGTGTGGTTTTAAATGGTCTGCCTGCTACCGGGACATGGACACTGGCGGGAACGCCCGGATCAATAAGCGTTAGCGGAACTGGAACCTCCCGAACAATATCGGGTCTGAATGTCAATACCTATACCTTCACGGTAGCAAATGAGAATGGATGTGTCTCTAATGCCTCGGATAATGTGGTTATAAATGGTCAACCGGGAGTAACTCATACTAAAAACCTGATCGTAAAAGTTTTTCTGGAGGGATTCTTTGATACACTAAAGGATTCAATGAAAACAACGCTCAACACCCTATTGCTGATACCTAAAAATCAGCCGTTCAATGTTGCTCCATGGAATTATGCAGGGGGAGAATCTGTTGGATCGGTTCCAACCGGCGTAGTGGATTGGGTGCTGATTGAACTCCGTTCGGCAGCGTCTGCCGGAGCTGCCCTCCCCGGAACTAAATTGTCAGGATGGCCAAAGGCCTGTTTCCTGAAATCGGATGGAATGCTTGTTGGTCTCGACGGAGTAACGCCACCCACAATGGATGACTCAATGATTTCTTCAGATCTTTACGTAATTATCTATCACCGCAATCATGTGGCTGTAATGAGTGCAGCTGGTATGGAATCGGCATGCGATCAGTATAGTTATAATTTCACCGGAAGTATAACAAAAGCTCACGGTGGTTCTGCAGGATATAAACTGTTAAAAACTTCCATCTGCGGAATGGTTTGTGGTGATGCAGATAGTGACGGGACTATCTCAGTCAATGATTTCACCAAATGGGCCATCGACTTTGGAAAGACTGTTATTTATATCTCATCGGATTTGGATGAAGATGGGCAAATATCAGTCAACGATTTCACCAGGTGGGCAGTTAACTTTGGGATGGGGAATATTTCACCGCTTCGGAGTTTGAATATTAACGAAATTGGCAATACCCCTGTTTCCTACAAGAGTCAGGTACCGGGACTAAATAAGTAATCATTTGGAATTAAAATCATTTAAACTAAATTTATCCCTCCTATTATTTGGCTTTAATATTAACAAATTTTTAAAATTTCGATAAAACCGCCTACTTTATGACCAATTGTATAATTATCGACGATGAAATATATGCCCGGGATTCTCTTGATCTAATGCTTTCCTTGTATTTTTCGGATAGAATAAAGGTCGTTGGAAAAGCAATATCGGTGAAGGAAGGGGTTCAAATGATTAATGATCATAACCCTGATCTGGTCTTTCTGGATATCCAAATGCCTGAAGAAAATGGGTTTAAGCTTTTTAATTATTTTAATCAGGTTAGATTCTCCGTTATTTTCACAACAGCCTATCAGGAGTTTGCGATAAAGGCATTTAAAGTCGCTGCACTCGATTACATCCTTAAACCTGTTAGTCCAGAAGACTTAAATATCGCTATTAAACTGCACGAAAAAAGACATTTATCCGGAATTTCATTGGAGAGCATCGAGATTCTGGTAAACGCGCTAAATCCCGGCTCACTGAATATTGGAAAGATTGCCCTTCCCACTTTCAAGGGATTTCAGATTGAAAAAATTAACGATATAATGTATTGTGTAGCAGATTTTAATTATACCCGGGTATTTACGGTAAATGGCGGTGAAGTGATTGTTTCAAAACAGCTCAATACCATAGAGAGCCTGCTCCCTGAAAAATTATTTTACCGGATTCACAAATCTCACCTGGTCAATTTGAATTATATTAAATCCTATAATCGAACAGATGGCTTAAATATTGTCCTTGAGAATGGAACCAAGCTGGTTGTTTCAGTCAGACGCAAAGAAGATTTCTTAAGGGTACTCATGAGTCGCTATTAACTGGACGAAGAGTTTTAAACACAAATAAATAATAACTTATTCCCGCCATAGAATGCTTCGTTAAGGATAACACGGAAACGCAATATTTAAATATTTCTTATTGGTTAACTGATTCATGCGATATAAATCATACACGAATTTAAATTTTTGTTCGATGAATAATTTAAAGGATACCCCCTGTTTTAAAGAAAATCAACTGTGATCGGGGATAAAAGGGTCGGAGGATTTTACCCTTCACTTCCGCGGCCTGGCAGATGGTTGATACTTCTTATTTTTATGATTCCGCTAATTCTGACGGCTCAGAATTATCCCGTAAGACACTTTACCTTAAGCGACGGCTTGCCTGACATGGCCATTCGATGTATTTACAAAGACTCGCGGGGTCTGATCTGGATTGGGACCGATGCCGGATTATGCACCTTTGACGGCCGAATCTTCATAACATTTAAACCTTCGGAGGGAATGACGGCAAACCAAATCTGGGCTATCGCAGAGGATGAGCAGGGAAATATGTGGTTTGGGAGTTTTGGAGAAGGACTTTACAAATACGATGGTAAACATTTTGAACGTTTCACAAGAAAAAATGGGTTGGCCGATGACCGGATAAGGGCTCTCTGTTATTCTCCAACTCTTCATTGCCTGGTTGCCGGAGGTTATGATGGAATAACGACAATCACGGGGGGAAAATTTAAAAGCTCAGTGGGTGATAAGGCACTGGGAAAAATCTATTTTGGCTGTGTCACAAGCCTTACTGATGCAGGCAATTTTATTTATATCACAACTTACAACCATTTTAGTCCGATACGCTATTATCCTGATCAGAATAAATACATCTCACTTCACGACAGTGGTGTTTACTATCCGAGTCACAGTTTTTCATCCTTCCTTACGGCAAAAGGGGATACCGTTTTCTCACTAACTAAAAATGGAGTTTGGATTTATAAGGAGCATGGAATAATTAAAAATGATACCCTGGGACAGATATTCGGGATTACCGAGAATAAACGAGGGGATCTCTGGCTGGCCAGCTGGTCAGTTCCAGGCATGAATTTTAAGGGGGGAGTAATAAAGTATGACGGGCAAACTTTCCGGAATTACAAAGATAACTTTGGCATCACGGACAGGGAAATATGGACTGTCTACTGCGACAAAGAGCAGGACATCCTCTGGGTGGGGACACTCAATGAGGGCCTGTTTATGGTCCCGTCATCTGCGATTAAAATCTTCCCTGTCTCACAATTCAATCCCGGAATGGGAAAGATTAACGACCTGTACATGGCTTCAAACGATGAATTATGGATTTCGGGGAATCGGGAATTAATCCGGATGACACCCGACAACCACTTTATACCGGTTGACAAACACCAGATGATCTTGTCCTTCAGAAAGCGCTGGAAGATCTGGAATCCTAAATTCGATAATCGGGCAAATCCTGTATGGCTGGAAATAAGAAAGGCGGAATCTGGATTACTTCCTGAATTAGAAAAACATACCGAATTTGATTTTACTAAAGTCATTGAGGAAACTTCTCATTCAATTCTCTTTAATTGTCGTCTGGGAGTCTTTAGTTACCATGAGAAAACAGGCAAGCCCACTTTTATTGGCATAAATACCGGAATATCCGAAATGGCTCTTCAGGGAAATGACACCTTGGTTTTTGCCGGGTGGGGTGCAACGTCTCTCCATCCAAAATTCAGAGTTGCCCTCAAACCCTTGGACACTTCTTCCGATTATCCCCCCATCGTAGTGTTCCCCAATAGTGGAAAGAATGAACCAAAGGATGTAAATTGTCTGGTTAAACATGAAAACCGGCTATGGTATACCTCATGGGCAAGCGGATTATGGATGAGCGAAGGATTAAAGCTTATCCACTTCAACAAATCGGATACCACCATTAGCAGTAATCTGAAAAGCATCTGCTTTGACCAAATGAATCATGTCATATTTGGCTCCAACACCGGCGAAATTTGCATTGCAACTTATGAACACAACAAGCTCAAAATTGATTACCGGATCAACAGCGACAAAGGATTGCAGGGGAGCAGCATTTACTGGCTTTTAGCAGATCGAAGTGGTAAATTATGGGCAGGAACTAATCGAGGTCTGAATTGTATTGACCTTAACCAGCTTTACCGGAATAATAAATATAGTATTCGATTTCTTGACGAGGAAGATGGTTACCTTGGTCCGTATGCTAAAAAGGGAGTCATGGATTCAAAAGGGATCATGTGGTTAGCTTCAGCCGATCAGCTGATCCGACTGGATACCAAAAAGTTTCTGGCGTCAGAGTTCAACGCGGGTAAAATTATACTGAAATCAACTTTGATCAATAATACTTATACCGATACAATCCCAAAAACCACTCTGAATGCTCCAATCCATTCCTTTTCAGTCAAATCCACGCTAAGACATTCTGAAAATAACCTGACCTTTAATTATGATGTTTTGAATTATAACAATCCCTTCAAGGACAGATTCAGGTATATTCTTAATGGGTATGATAAATCATGGACACCCTGGATGACCGGAAGAAAAGCGGTGTATACCAATCTTCCTCCGGGAAAGTATACACTACGTGTTGAGTCAACAAATTTAGCGACAATGGGGCAGGCTGAATCTTTAAATACTGAGTTTACAATCAATCGTCCCTGGTGGGAACGATGGTACTTACAAATTCCGGTTTTACTGTTCATTGGAATCCTGACCATATGGGTTATACGAAGATTGATGGAGGCTGAAAAACTAAAACAGCTGAAAAAATCTGCGGTTGAAGTTAAATTAGCACAATTGGAAATGCAGGCCTTACAAGCCCAGATGAATCCACATTTTATATTTAATACGATTAATGGAATTCAATATTTTGTACTGGCCAATAAAATGGATACCGTCCTCTCTTTACTTTCCGATTTTTCCAAAGTAGTGAGGGAGTCATTGCGAAACGCCACACAACGGATGATCCCACTGGAACAGGAAATTGACTTCCTGCACAGTTATTTGCGCCTTGAGCAGATGCGTTTTCCCGATAAGTTTGTCTATACCATACAATGTTCCAACGGTGAAGATTCCGGCAACGTTCAAATACCTCCCATGGTCGTCCAACCCTATGTGGAAAATTCTATCCGTCATGGATTTATGCATTTAAAATCAACAGGGCACCTCTCAATCGTATTTGAAATCGAAAGGGAGGAGATCCTACTAGTTACAATTTCGGATAACGGAATAGGGAGAGAAAAGGCCGGAATCCAAAATGGTCCCAATCCGAAAAATGACCGTCCTCACAGCACAAAGATCACTGAAGCAAGGATCAGATTATTCAATTCAACCGAAGCTCCTGAGATGTATAAGGTTATATATACCGACTTATCAGAAAACGATCTCTCCTCTGGATTTAAGGTGGAGCTGTTCTTACCTATATGGGAGGAAAATAAATAACGCTCTCCTGAATCAGACTGATAAGGTTACTTGTTGCTTTCTTAATGACAGAATATTTTATTTCAGAAAATTCCGTCTGGGATTTGATATGGGTAGAAAACAACCAGGCCATGAGAACCGTCGTCCCAGCGTGGACGAAACAGGGAATTCAATAAAAATATTAATGATAAGGTATAGGTTTGTTAGGAAATATCCCGTCCACTACGGGACGGAAATTCAGATTAAAAAGATTGGGAATACTAAAAATGCCACAATCAGTCAGTTGACGGACGAAGTCTCAATCCCGAGAATTCCGGACACAAAGGATATTTCCTGCATCTTCAATCAGGACAAAACCCCGATCGATATAACCTATCCAGTTCTGAAATTCACACCCACACGATTTGGCCACCTGTTTTGTATCTGCAAGGTTTTCACTATAAAAAAGAATAATCTCCCCCCTTACTGCATGGTTGT
>CAIXCY010000246.1 GCA_903918045.1 uncultured Bacteroidia bacterium | reverse complement strand
GGCAACTCCAATCGAATTTAGATACCGGGCAATGTCGGTGCCTTCGAGATCGTATGCCAAAACCCAGTATCCTCCTCCGGGGCAAATAATTACGGCCTGACCGGTAGCATAACGTTTGCTCGGTAAATAAGCGGCAATGTCTGGGGTTTGAACATTGGTGATTACAACGATGTCCTTTTTTTCAATTTTTTCGGAAGTTCCAGTAAACTTTGAATTCGGAATTGGACCATTGTACAAGGACAAACGATAATCCTGCCCAAACATGACAAGACTTTGGGTAGCTAATAGCAACAGAAAAACGTAAAGTGTTTTTTTCATTTCTTAAATATTTTATAGTTTGCTTGAATAGGTTATAAAATAAGATGCTTCTATTTTGCTTCATTCACACACATGATTTGCAATTCCGGATCTAAATTTTTAGGATTACCCTTGAAATCGATCGTGTAGGTTTTGCCAGGAATCATATCAAAATAATTATCGCTGAAGTGTCCTTCGGTTTCAGCGGTAAATAACGCGACATTTTTAGCAAGTGTGTTGGTTGTTAGTTCTATTTGATATTCCTTTTCTCCAACTTTCTTGATTACTTTTTTAATTTCAGGTTTCAGAAGTACTAATTCTTTGCAATCCTTGAAATAGAACAGGTTTTCGGCTAACACATCGCTCCCATTTTTTAATTGAATTTCGAAAACACATTGCCGCACATTGCCTTTCGATAAAAGTACTTTTTCAGGAATGCTCAGGTAAATCCTGCTCGAATTGGCGGTAATCAGGGTATCTGTCTCTTTTTTCCAAAGACTTTTTCCAGCGAAATTGTAGAGCGTAGCAACCAGTGTAACATGCTCATCAGCAAGCTTGTCGCTGGCAACGGAAACCTCAATGGTACCTTTACTTCTGGAAATAATTGGATAGAGTGGCTGAAACGCTTTTTTCACCATATAGTGAAGCGCTTTCCAACGTCCAAAATAGTCGACACTTGACCACGACATGGTTGGCCAGCAGTCGTTAATCTGCCAGTACAATGAACCCATACAACGAGGCATATTCCGGCGGTGGGTTTCGATGGCAAACCGCACTCCTTCAGCCTGCACCACCTGGCTTAGGTAGGTAAATGATGGGAATTGATTGGGAACCTGATAATAACGTGCCATATACGTTTTTATCATTTCGTTGCCATTGAACCCGGGAGCAATCCAGGGCATCAGGCTTCGCTGCCGGTGTTCCATTACAAGCGAACGGTACGAGAGATCGCTGTCGCCGGCAATAGCGCGCAATGGCGTATCGTTCAATGATTGTTTCGTAATTATCTAATATTTAAATCATTCGTGTTCTGCTGCCTGATTTTGGCACTTTCAGTGTTGGTAAGTTTTTTGCCCAGGTAGGTAAGGTTTTCAATTCTAATGCCTGAAACATTTTTCTCTTTGTCAAAACCGTGAAAGACAGAAAATGGAAGTAACCCACCAACAACATGAATGTCTTTAAACACGATGTTGCTGATTTTTCCCCTAAATTGACTATGATAATCTTCTTTGCCTTCCGGAATTTTTTGAACTCCATCCCATGCGCCGTGCAGGTAGCTTGTTTTAATAAATTCCGGGTCGCGAATTCCGTCGGGACCCCACTGCGAGAAAAAGATAGCCACATCAAATAACTTTTGGTCGGCATCTTCAACCCGAATGTTTTCAAATACTACATCATGAACATTGGATTGCCCTGCATTGTGAATACTCATCGCAGCGCCGTCCTCAACATGAATTATATCAACGTTTTCGAAACGGATATTTTTCACTTCGTCTGAGTAGAGTTCAAATCCAACTTCAATGGCATTTCCCCATAGTGAATTCCAGAATACGCAGTTTTTGACCAGAATATTGTCGGTCGCATCCGCACCAGGGTATTCTCCATTTGATTTTATCGCAATGCAGTCGTCTTTTGTATGAGCAAAAACCCCATCGATCACCACATTTTTAGAACGCACAATATCCATTCCATCATCACTGCCACTTTCACTAACAATCCGTATCCCATTTATTTTAGCCCCGTTACAATGGAAAAGGCCAATTTGCCAAGTAGTTCCGTTGTGCAATACAATATCACTGATTGAAACATTCTCGCAATCTTTCAAACTGATAAACCGATTTCGGTTGCCATCTGTCTTACTATTAAAAGTACCATCCAGAATTCCACGTCCGCAAATTTTGATATTTTTCTTTCCTTGGGCCAGAATATAACCTTGAACCACAGCGCCACCTTCAATATATACCGTTTGGTTGTCCTTTAAATTAAGTAATACATTCTTGTAAAGCTTTCCTCCTTCAAACCAAATGACATTGCTATCAGACTTCATTGGTTTCTCCAGTTCCGACTTTCCTGCGAAAATAAACAATGGCTGCTGCCTGATGCGCCCGTTGAGTTCCACACTTAGATTTTCGGGATTCTTAATTTCAAATGAAAATGAGTTATCACTTGTATATTCAGGTTTAATGCCGGTCCGAAGTGGACGAACATCAACCCAACGCACATCGAATAGTGTATTTACCTCTACATGTGCTTCGCCCTGAAAGTCAAAAACAGCGTAAGAAGCAATGGGCGTATCGAAAACCTGAACAGGAGTCCCGTTTACCTTTACCTGATAGTATTTATCCGAGGCAAATCCTTCAGGATCTTTCCAGATGGTGACCTGTGAAAAGACATTAACTGAAAACAAAAATAAACAAATGATAAATGAAGTTTTCATGTTTCGAAGTTCTATTCGTTTGTTAAATTATTTTGATTTTGTAATTTAGCACTTATCTAAATTTCATCACAATTGTATTCTTACTGCCAATACCTTTAACAATTGCGTACCTAGATTGATTAATATCTTCAGTACTTACCTTAAAGTTCTTTCCATTTATTGAAGCAGTTGCGCTTCTGGTTTTATCAGGAAAAGGAATTCTCATCGTAAACCTGTCGAATTTGCCGCATGTCCTAATTTCTATCCTGCTTTCTTCGGATTTGTAAAAATACTCGTACTGGACCTGATTGCCATCGCCTCCATATCCGATATCGATGGTCGTTTTTGGAACGCCGGCAAAATACCAGCGAGGTGAAATTTCAACTTCCCGAAATAAAACACTCTTGTCAACAACTCCTGCCAATCCCTCAACCAAAGCACTGATAAAGGCAGCTTGTCCCCATTCGCCGGGAATAGCATCTTTTTGTGGCGTGCCATCTGCATTCAAACAACCGGGTAATCGTCGGTTATTTTTATCCAGAATTTGATTAAGGATTTCAAGCTGTTGGACTGCATATTTTTCATACCCATTCTGAAAGGCGGCTTTGGTCAATTCGCCTCCTACCAACGGCAAGACGGCGCCGTTCATGTATTCGCCAACCGGATAATTCCCGAAATGTGGTTCAATGAACGGGAATATACCAAACCAGGGAGCCAATGATTTTCCTTTTGTTTTATCTCCAATTTCCTGGTAAGTTTTAATGATGGAGGCTGCCATTTCGTGGGTCGTTGCCCCACGATTGATGGAATAGGTATTGGATAAGCCAACAGAATTTATAGGATCCGTTTTTATCTGTGCTGGAACTGGCTCTTCCGGGATAAAATGGGAATAGAATTTCCCATTCCAACAAATAGTATTAAGTCGTTGAAGGAACATATCACCTTGCAAATCCCATTCAAAAGCTGCCTCTTTTTGACCGGTTGCCTTAAACATTCCGGAAAGTTGTTTACTTGCCTGAAACATGCCGCTGTTGTCGCCTTGCATAATTCCTTTTGGCGTTTCAGCGGTATTCCCGATATGGTAAAGTAAACGGTCGACTCCTTTTAATGAATCTGGTCCTGATGTAAAATCCCAGGTATCGATGGAGTAAGGCCTCTTGACCAATAAGTTTTTAGCAGACCAGCGAAGCGGATCGGTCATTTCGTATCTCATTCCTTTAACCAGCGTAGGCAACCATTTAGTCAGATATTGCTGATCACCTGTAGATTGCCAGTAGGTGTATACCCCTTCTATCATCAGATATTCCAAATCGGCTTCTATGGGCATCCGAAAAAAGAAGTTTTGATTTTCAACATCTACAAAGTAAAACTCATGGTCGAAACAATTAGTGAAATAAAGCTGACCTACATTGTTATTTTTGTAAGATTCCCAGTAGTCGAAATACATTCCTTTTGTAGTCTGCCGTCCCATGAAAAAATCGAGATAGCTGCCCATATCTTTTTCCCAGTATTTGTAGGCTTTCATGGTATGGATATGATCACGAATCCATGAAATGAACATCCGTCGATCTTTTCCATCAAGTTTTACAGTTTTGATCGTCGCTTGCTCGTAAAGGTTCGTTTTTAAATCGGAAAGTATTTTGGCATACATTCCAGATTCATTTGTGAAGGTCGTTTGTCCTTTGCTGATGAGACAGACAAATACAAATCCGACCAGCAATAAAGCGATTATGGTTTTCATAATTATGTTAATTATAATGTATCGCCGCCTGATTGCAATGTCACAATGCTTCGTGCCGGAACTGCAAAGCTGTTGGTAGCTCCGGAAGTGACATCTTTTATGTAAGTGCAATTTTCTGTAGATGAATTGGTCCGGTACATCTTAAAAGTTGCCGGTAGCTCATCACCAAGAAGTGAAACGGCTTTGTCGGTATTTCCTGAATTGATAATTACCAGTGTATGGGTTCCTTTGACTTGGTTCTCAAAAGCTGTTACAAAAAAATCAGGATCATCCGAGATGCTTTTTAGACGCACCGCACCCGGTCGGATATACCGGTAAAAATGTTTGGATACAAAATATTTCTTTCCTGTTGTTGTGCCACTCATCAAACTAAAATCATCTATTGTTCCCTGACTTCCCTGCCACCATAACCAGGCGCTGATATTCCCATAGGACAGGGCTGCATGCATATCCATGGCCAGATTCAAAGCACCTGGTTTTGTGCCTGATGTTTCCCACGAATCGGAATAACCGGAAGTTTCAGTCATCCATGCTTGTTTATTCATCGGTGTTGAAAATTGGGTAGAATGATTGGTCCACATTGAGACGAGGGCAGATCCGGAAGAAGGTGCGACACCATCAGAATAACCATGTACCGCTAAAACATCAATATTGGCTGCTGCTGCAACATCTTTCTTGATTGCAGCATGATAAAAATAGGGCCAGTTTTTGTCAAGACCTTCCATTTCGAGCATATTTTCTGATCCGAATATCTTTATGTCAGGGTAAATGGTTTTAATCTTTGGCGCGACGGCATTAACCATGTCATTATACCAGGCAGAGGTGTAAGTACAGGAATTGAAAGTTTGACTGAATAAAGGTTCATTTTGCAAGCTCAATGCGAATAAATCTACCCCTGCATCTTTATATAGCTGAATATTGGATTTTAACCAATCGGTATAGTCGGTGTACTTATTTGGATTAAGGGTTCCTCCGTTTTTCGAGGAAACATTTCCGGCATTCCTTGTCGCATTTTCATCACCTGCCCAGGTAAAGTTGCATAGCCATTTCAAATCCGCAGGCGGACTCCATACTGTCGCAATAAATTTCAGGTTGACATTGTATTTATCTGCTTTACTCTTCAGCCCCTGCACAACCGGTTTCTGTTTACTCCAGTCAGCATCCTGAATAATTCCTGGAGTCGATGGAGGGAATATCTCATTCCGCCAGATTGTGATTCCCAAATCACCGATTACCTTTTCGCCCCAGGCATCATTCCACATTGCTGCTGGAGATGCCCACCAAACATCAGCTGCACCAAAGAATCCAAACCCTTCAATAGTTTGATATTTAGTTGTTTTATCAACAGTAATGGTTACCTGTGGAAGAACGGGATCAGGTATAGGTTCGCTCCCCCCTTTTTTACAGCTGAACAATATTATAAGTACAATAAATATT
>CAIXCY010000245.1 GCA_903918045.1 uncultured Bacteroidia bacterium | reverse complement strand
GTATCCGTCCGACCAACCCATCTTGATTCCCTTTCTCTGACGACGTAGCTTTGCATCAAAAAAGTTATGAAAGAGGCATCAAAGGAATCGGCCATGTTTGATCTGGTCAAGAAGTGGCAGAAAAGTGGGAATAGCCAAAAAAAGTTCAGTTCTGAGAATAACGTCAAGTTTCATTCATTCAGTTATTGGGTTAAGCGATACCGGCAGTCAAAGAGTCCTGATCCCGGTTTTGCCTCCGTTACTTTGACAGCTGAGCCGGAACCTGTCTTTTCTAATCCCAAAATTGAGATAGAACTTGCCGGCGGTATTATTGTCCGGATATTTTAACAGGCCATGTTATTTGGAATATCAGGAAGTGCCCGGTTGTTTCTCTATTGCCTACCGGCTGACATGCGCAAAGGGTTCAATGGACTTGGCGGACTTGCGACCAATAAACTTGGTCAGAATCCACTCTCTGGTGATATGTTTATTTTCGTTAACCGGCCACGAACAATGATCAAGATCTTGGTTTGGGATCAGACCGGATTTGCGATCTGGCACAAACGGCTCGAACAGGGAACTTTTGAGATGCCACTGATCGAAAAAAAACAAAATTCAGTAGAAATAAGTCGACAAAAACTGATGCTGATTCTGGAGGGAATATCTCTGAAAAGTGTTCAAAACCGGAAGCGTTTTTTATTGAAAAAAGATGATTTTTTAATTGAGAAAGTGGTCTGAAAGCATTGTAAATACAGGGTTTTTTCTTATATTTACAGCATGGGAAAAGGCTTGGAAATACTTGTTTCAGAACTGCAAAAACAGAACCAGATTCTGCAAACTGCCAGGCAGGAAGCTGAAGAAAAGACAAAGCTTGCTGAAGAGTCAGAACTAAAGACCAAAGAAGAATTTAAACACCTTCAATTTTTATATGACCAGCTAAAAAGGTTGATGTTCGGAGTCAAACGGGAGCGTTTTATTGCCAATACCGATGTCAATCAGATGACGCTGCCTTTTGATGTTCCGGAGTCTCCTGTGGCAGAACAATCAACCGAAACCATAGAATATACCCGAAAAAAAACTTCTTCAAGGGAGAATCATCACGGTCGGTTGGAGCTTCCTTCACATCTTCCTGTTGAGGAGATACATCTGGAGCCGGAGCAGGATACCAACGGTCTTAAATGCATCGGTCAGGAAGTTACCAGCGAACTTGATTTTACTCCTGCAAAACTATTTGTCCGCAAATATATCCGCAACGTATATGCCCTTCCAAATGGTGAAGGAATCATTATCGCTGATCTTCCTGCACGTCCTATTGACAAAGGCATTGCCGGAGCAGGTCTTCTTTCCAATATCCTGGTTGAGAAGTTTGTTGATCATCTGCCGATTTATCGTCAGATTGAGCGATTTAAACGAGATCAGGTTGTCATTCCTGCTTCGACTATCGATGGCTGGGTTACTCAAACAGCCAATCTTCTAAATCCACTTTACGACTATCTGGTAAAGCTGGTCATTGCTCAGGGATACCTTCAGGTTGACGAAACACCGTTAAAGGTGCTGGATCCCCAGAACAAAAAAGGGAAAACCCATCAGGGATACCACTGGGTCTATAACTCACCACTACAGAATGCCGTATTCTTCGACTACTGTAAAAGTCGTGGAAGAGAAGGCCCCAGTATATTACTAAACGACTTTAAAGGTTATCTTCAAACGGATGGCTATGCCGTTTACGAATGGTTTGCAAAACAGCCCGGGATTACCCATGTGGCCTGCATGGCGCATGCCCGACGCAAGTTTGAACAGGCATTGGATTATGACAAAGAGAAAGCCGGGTTTGTGATGAGAAAAATACAAGAGCTATACGCAATCGAGCGTGAAGCCCGTGAATCTGGTTTGTCATCAGCCCAAAGAAAAGAACTTCGCCTGGACAAGTCCCTACCTATCATGAACGAACTGGGTAAAAAGATTGCAGAGATGTATAAAACGGCAGTCCCTAAAAGTCCAATGGGAATTGCTCTGAATTATGCAATCCTGCGTTGGGATAATCTTCTGAATTATCTCTATGATGGTTCATTGGAAATAGATAACAACTGGGTGGAGAATGCGATCAGACCCAATGCGCTTGGTCGAAAAAATTATCTCTTTGCCGGTTCGCACGAAGGAGCCAAAAGAGCTGCAATGTTTTACTCATTTTTTGGCACTTGCAAAAAAAACAATGTTAATCCGTACCAGTGGCTAAAAAGAGTGCTGGAATTAATCCCCGAATACCCGGCTAATAAAATCGGAGACCTCCTGCCGCAAAATCTTAAGCTATAAGATCTACCTATGGGTTGGTCGAATGGTTACGAATAATTTCGAAGTTTAGAAAGAATCGGGTAATTTTAAAACGCTATCCGCGAAGGCGGATTTAGTTCAACATCGGCATTGAAATCATTCGGGCACTTTATGAAAATGGGTTTCCTTATCTGGAAATCACGGAAAAGGGTAAAGCTGAATTATATGGAGTTGAGCCACTTATTGAAAAGGACTTAGCCAAGGATAAATACATTGATGTGAAAAAATCAAAAGTAATTGTTAACGTAAAATAAATTTTTGACATTGCACGAAAGACAAAGTATTGAGTAATGGCTATTGACAATTTATGCTATTTCAAATTTTTAATATATGGCTGAAGTGCTCTTTCAAATTTGGATAGATTACTTACAAAAAACGTATTCATACTTTCCCAGTCGTATTGATTATTTAAGTTAACGTCTTGTTCCTCAATCATAATTCGACTCATCTTATTGTCTGGTAGTTCTTCCCATACTAATTCCTTTCCAAATGACAATTCTATTCCTTCTTTATTCTTTAATAGTTTTTTAAAGTACATTTTATTTTTCCCTTTGCTTGAAGATGCAATAACCAACTCAATTCGAACATGGGATTTTGTAATAATTAGCAGATAAGAAATTCCGCTTATTCCTGCTCCGGTGCTCAACCAATAATCCTTTGATGGATTAACATTCGAGAATAGGCTTGTGTTTTCTATTAAAGGCAATACTTGCTGCCAATACTTTTTTCTTAATCCAAACCGATTTGGTTCAGTTCCCCTTTCTGTGCCAGAAACATATTTAATAAATAAATCATCTTCCATCTCAAATAAAGAAAGTAGTTTTTTTAAAATTACAAACTTAGAATTACTATCGATATTTGATTCAATGAACCATCCATTGACCACCTCTTGCGGGGTTCTGAAATCGGAAGTATTTCTAGTTATTTTGAAAACTTCCTGGCTGCTTAACAATAGTTGCGAATTTTTTTGATATAGAACTCTTATTATATAAAAATACATTTGCGCGATTGTATCTTCTTCAATTTTAGTGTTCTCAAATATAAAATACTCCAGCTTTTTAAATGTTGGACTTTCAGCATCAAAAATATTCAACTCTTCCGGCTCATCATCTTCGACAATTTCTATATCAGGATATTCCCATATTTTTAGAAACCGTTCATAAAGAATTTTTAAACGCTCCTTATATTTGGAAATATCCCATTTGTCAATTGATTTCAAATAAGTATTTAACCACAATCTGCTATATTGATACCCTTGCTCCCCAGCATCATTATTCATTTCTTTTTTTGCCAAAAATGATTTGTTACTTAATGGACCATTGTTACCAGAAAGAGTAAGGTTTCCAATTGTATTTAAATATTTCTCTTTAAATAGAAAGTAATCTTCGCCTGATAAATCGTTATTCCAATCTTCATTAGGGTTTTTAGGAAAAATGTGTTCTATAGTAATATGCTCATTATTAGTATTTACAAATTCTTTATTGTTGAAATTCTCGAATAATTCAAATAAATAATTTCTGTTTTTGGGTTGAGTATTATACAGATCCTTATCTTTCAAAGCTGTTTTTATATCTTCATTGGTTGGAAATTTTGCACTTCCTTTCTTTTTAATTAAAGCCAGTGCGATAGAATTGTAATAATCATCTCTATCAACCTCAGAATTCAAAGTCATGAATATTTTATTTAGTGCATTAGTAGGTAAACCTACAATAAATCTTCTCCACGCATAGCTCTGAATGAGCTTTAATATTTTTATAACCTCATCTCTTTCAATAATTCCATTTTCTGCATCCTCAAATAATTGAAGCATAAATGGGAAAGCTACATTTATCTCCAAACGATTGATATATTCCAATTCTTTCCTAATACTAATTTCAGCTACAAAGGATGGATTAATAAATATTTTGTAATGTATTGATAATGACTTGATTTTTTCTAATTCTTGATTATATGCATCATCCTTTTTGTTCGAGTAAAGATTTTTAAACTCTAAATAAACTTTGTTTTTATTCGGTATTTTCTTATTTCGTAGTGTTAGGTAATCTCGGATATATTCCGAAACTAAAGATTGCTGTTTCACTATATCCTTTGCATTTTCTTCTATAGGACTCCAAATGGTTTCAAAAATTCGATTCTGATCTTTCGGCGATAAATCCATTAAAATAAAATTTCGGATTAAATCAGATTGAGATAGGTCAAGACCAGTCGAATTTAAACTTTCAAAAATGCGTTGGGGGTCGTCTTTATCTCTTTCTAAAGATATTTCAACAAAGATTAAACGATTTAAACCTTTTAATATCAATTCAAAATTGAAATTCTCAATAACTGTTCTGAAATAGTTGTAGTTCTCTATTACATTTGAAAAAGCACTATATTCTTTTTCAGTTCCCTTCATTATTGCTTTAAAAGCTAAGGAATTAGTGTCTGTCTGTTTTAATTTTAGTTTGCTTTCTTCTTTTTGGACATATTGATTAGTAAGAAACATATTGTATAATCGCTCTGCTTCCTGTAAATGGCTGTTTTCTTTTGCAAATCTATAGAGTGCCACATATAAGATATTGATAGTGGTTAATCTTTGTTGCCCATCTATTATTACCAATTCCTTTACTTCACTTGTACTGTAGGTACCTTCATGAACAAAAACAATACTTCCAATAAAATGAGTTCCTCTTTTTTCTGATTCTACAGATATAATGTCATTTAGAAGTTCTTTGCACTCAGTATTTGTCCAATCATAATTCCGCTGATAAACGGGTATTATAAACTGGACATTCGGAGCTTGCAAAAAGGTATTAATCTGTAATTCATGTGCATTCATAATAATTCTATTAAATATTTTCTGTTATGATTTTTGAGAGTCTCAATGTAGAGTTATGAACCAAAACTATCGTTAGTTCGGTTGTCTTTTTAAAAATACTTATGACATTAACTGCAGTTATTCTTCTAAATAGTCCTGCCAAATTTCTTCAAATTCAATAGTATAATTTCTTGCAGTCTCCCAGTCTGAAAACTCAACTTCTATAGTATCATTATATAATTGTTTTTCATAAATCCCAATTTCAGGATTCCAAATATATTCAGCTCTTGTTTTAAATTCAATAACTAACTTGTTTGTGGGACCGAAATCTCGATTTGAATTTAGCTTAAAACACTTCACCTGAGAAATATCAAATGAGACACCTCCACTGTTTACAATTTTTGATTCTTTCATTTTACTATTGACGTTTAATTTATATATTCCTATTAAGCCAACTTTTATGGTGAAAATTAAAGTTCCGGCTTATTTTAGCATTATAAGAAAAATAATATCAGATTTAAATAAATTACTGCAATCAAGAATAAACCACACTTAATAATCACACAAACATAATGATAATAAATTAGTTGGAGTTAATAGAAAATTACCATTTCGATATTCTGAATGATGTTTGCAATAAGTCGTTTAAATATTGTCTTCAAATATACGTTTTACGAGTAATTGGACTTAGGAGGATACTCTTTAATTTTCCATTTAATCTATTTATTACTCATTTTTCTGTCCTTTCTGCCTGTTTTTCCACCCCCTACCTTCGTTCCAGAATAAATCAGTAACTCTTTTTTATGAACGAAAATCAACTCAAAGTAATCGGGTGGATCAGATCCGGAATGAATTACAATGTTGGTCTTAACCTTCTGGTAGAACTTACCCACAAACAAACCTTTATCAACCTGTTTTCAGGTAAGGATAAAGCATTGGCCGATAAACTGGCCTATGAAATCTGTAAAGCAGCAATGTTGGCCAATCATATCACCTGGAAGGACTTCATCCAAAAAGTAAAAGAGGAAGAAGGGACTAAATTCGACAGTGAGACAGAAGGATTACTAACCGATTTTTCGGAAGTCAAATTGTTAAAATTTAAGCCCGAAGAGCAAAACAACCGTAAAATCAGCGGGCCGGATTCTGCAACAATGACTGAATCAACAGAACCCGCAGAAACCCTGGAAACCAAACCCATTACAGAATATCCGCCGGTTATCCGTAGAATTATCCACGAATATGCAGCACTTTTCCAGGAACGCAGTAAACTGCATTCTGTAATGACCGGAATGCCGGAATCAAATGCAGAATCGGTTTGTGCAAAACGGGCAGAACTCTTTGACCTGATCAAATCGATTTCTGCCAGGCTGGAAATACTCTATTCCGCTAAAAAGGAATTTGATGAAAAGGGGATTTCCCCGGAAGAGTGTGACGTATTTCCTCCGGCTGAAAAGGAAGAAACTGAACCGGACATCGCTTCACTTGATGAAGCTGCTTTAAAAAAGCAAAAGAAGAACTTGCAAAGCAGCAATTCAAAGGATCAGACTATTCTGGATTATCAATCAAAAGAACGCACAGAGGTGAAAACGCCAATGCCAAACGGTCCCAAGAGATTGAAAATCGAAATGCGGATCAATGACCGGAATAAGAAAATCGTTGAGATCGAAACCTTGCTTTTGAAGTATGCTGGTAAAGAGTAAAGATATCGTTCTGGTGGAGCCAGCTGAGCGTGAACTGGAGGATATTGGCCTTGCGAAAGGACAATCACTCCCCTCTTTTATCGCTGATGCTGAGAAAGCGCTGACCCGATCAATCGGTCAGCTTGAAAATGGAAGGGAACATCACTTTTACAGCTGGGGAAATTTCAACCTGGTTCGCCTGATCAGTTACCTGATCAAACAAACCGGTCCGGCGCATGTCTTTATGACCTCCTATTCATTCAGCCAGAAGAGTATCGAGCAGCTGCAGTACAAGATCAGCAAAGGGGAAATCCTTTCGTTTAAGGTGATCCTGGATAACCGCGTCAGGGTCATGAGCCCGAAACCGTTTCAAATGATTGCCACAAGCTTCGATTACCGGTGTATTTCTGTTCATGCCAAAGTTGCCCTTATCTGGAATGATCGTTGGAAAATCACAATCGTGACCAGTCAGAACGCAACGGACAACCCTAAACTGGAACGTGGAACAATTTTTACTGATCCTGAGGTTTTTAATTTTGACTTAAAAGTACTTGAAAATGAATTTGAACGAGGATCAGCTTAACGAAATCGAGCAAATGGCAGGACTGTTTTTCTCCCCTGATGATGTTGCAGTGAATCTGGAACTGGATGAGGAAGATATTGAATTATTCATCGCTGCCATAGCAACCCGAAATACAAAGAATTATCAGGCAGGGGCTTATCTCAGGGGTTGGCTTTCGGCAGAAATAACCTTGCGTAAAGCAATCCAACAATCTGCCTTAAACGGCAGCAGTCCTTCCCAGCAGATGCTGTTAAACTATCAACGCGAATCAAGAATATGAGCCGGCCAGCACTTGAAGATACCAAATATGAGATGATCAAAGCCCATGTGCTTGATCCGGACAATTCACCCCTTTCTCCCGAAAAGCAAGAATTACTCGAACGGGTCATTTCGGCATCCAAAGTGCTTGATAAAAATCCGATTCAAAAACAGGCAGTTGCTATCCATCAGCAAAAATATCCCGACATCAGCCGCGCTCAAGCCTATGAAGATCTCCGGCTTGCTGTCAGGCTTTTTAACACCCTGCACACCTTTGATTATGACCTTTGGTTTAACTGGCTGATCAACGACATCGTTCAGAATATCCTGATCTGCCGAAATACCCGGTCAGAAAAAGACCGGCGCATCATCGCCATCGAACACGCCAACCTGATCAAGGTCATCGGAGAAAAGCCCGAAGAGCTGCCCGATCCGAAACGAACTGAAAAACACCAGTTCTATATCCTGATTCAGAACAATAATCAGCAAGTGAAAGTCGACCTCAATAACCTTAAGGACTTACCAACTGCAGCCCTTCAGGAACTAAGCCGGGCAATTTACGGAGGAAACGAAATCACCGAGGCAGATGCTGAAGAACTCATGCAGTCATGATTACCGAACTTATTGATTTAAACGGACCACAACAGCTCTCCGTCATCAATGATGCAGAAAGTGAAGTGGATATTCATGGTCGTGGTACCGGCAAGTCATATGTGATCGGCTGGGAAATGAACCAAATTGTGCGTAACATGCCCCGGTCAATTACATCAATCACCGGCCGCACCTTCGGTCAGATTTACACGCGAACGCTCCCTTCAACTTTAAAATTTCTTGAAAAGCTCGGAAGTGAGAAAGACAAGGATTTTGTGATTGGTCATAAGCCAACCAGAAAGCTGGGATTTAAAGAGCCCTATGAGAAAGTGACCAAGTACGATAACTTTATCTCTTTCTCAAACGGCACCGGTTTTCTGATGTTATCGCAGGAGCGCCAAGGCTCGGCACGCGGCCCCAATCTTGACCGTGAAATTGTTGACGAAGCCCTTACACTGAATAAGCAGCGGTATGATGAAGAAGTATCGCCCGCCAACCGGGGAAATGAAGAGTACTTTGGCTTCAAATCACCCAAATGCGTCAAGCAACACCACGGGTTCAGGTACGTTTCTTCTATGCCATACACCAGAGAACAGTCCTGGCTTTTAAAGTATGGTGATTACTATATGGAAGAAGCCGGTATTCCTATTTTTGATACCTGGAACCGGATTGTAAAACTTCAGCTTCAGCTGATCGAAGCGCACAAAGCCGGAGATAAACGGCTATTCAAAGATATCTGGAATGAAACAGTTAGGCTGAAAAAGAAAATTGCCCCGTTTGTATCAAAGGATGGTATTCTGTTTACACTGGCCAATGCTTTCGACAATATCCGGAACCTGGGTATGTCTTACATTACCCGGGAATACGACAAGCAAAACCTCTTAACCTTTATGGTAGAAATCCTGAACTGGATCATTGACCAGATTGAGGACTGTTATTACCATCTGGACAGCCAGGTGCATATTTATTACGATGCGTATAACGACGATTATATTCGCGGAGTAGCGGAGAACAGCAACTGGGATATCGCACAGCTGGAGAATGAAAATTGTCTGTTCGACCTGGATTGTGATCCGAACCGTCCGCTTGAGATCGTTCCCGATTGGGGTTCCAAGATTGCACTGTTCTCCATTGCCCAGGAACGCAACTACAATTTTGTCACAAAGATCGTTGAACCGGTTGATTGCACGATCAATGAAGTATTTGTCAAAGCCAATACGCCCGGAGTGATGATCGATGATCTGGTGGATAAGACCTGTAACTATTATGGTCCACATCCAACACGTCGGATCATTTACTTCCGTGACCGTTATGGCGATTCAAGGCAACCAAACGCGAAGAATTCCAAGACCTATAATGAGCAGGCCATTGACCGCTTCACTAAGAATGGCTGGACGGTTGAGACCAGGGTTCACAGAGGGCAGGAACCGCCACAACATGACAAGTACCTGTTATGGATGAACATCCTTAAAGGGAAAGATCCGCGTTATCCGAAGTTCATAATCAACGGAAGGAAGTGTAAGTTCACCCTGATCTCCATGAACAACACCAAGGTCATGGATAAAGATGGCAAATTTGAAAAAGACAAAAGCTCCGAGCGCAAGAACTCCATTCTGCCTGAAGAGGCGACCCACTTTGGTGATGCCGTTGATAAACGGATATGGACCAAGTACGGTCATTTGATTAACCTAAGTCTAAGTACATTCGTTTCCCCTCGCTGGTAAGATTCCTTCATTGTCAATTCCTGTTAGTGTTCTAATGATCCATTCTGCCGACCACTTCGTTTTAAGCAGAATGGATTGAATCGGTATCAACACATTCCCGGCCACAACCGGAACGAGTTGATGATGTAGGACTGAATCGGGCAGCATTGCATGTCTGCACTCATGAAAGCGGAATCACTGATCACACTGATTTCTGCCTGTTTTCTGCTCTTATCTGTTATTTCTGCTCTTATTCTGCACTATATTCTGCACTGTCTTAGTGTGATCCGTGAGGTTGTCAGGACTGACTTCAAAGGGTTAATCTCCACATTACAAATTTCAATAATATGTTAAATATGGCATATTTCCTGTGAAAATCTGCCCTTTTTTCTGCTTTTCCGATAGGGCGAGTTCGGCATCATCCACACTAACCAATGAAAATAAATACATTTTCATTGGTTAGTGCGTTGTTGGTTAAAGTTTTAAGGAAAAATAAACTGGATAAGCTTTTTAAAGGCCCCACAGCTTTTTCTTCCAAAGAAAAAGCTGGCAAAAAGAAGGGCACGTCAGCTCCTGCTGCTGTTTTTCAGGTACCCTTTCAGCCTAAAAAAACAGACGTGGTTCTTTTTTCTTGAATGATTGCGGGTCAAGAAAAAAGAACCAAAAAAGAAACCCCTTCAGAGAAAGAATTACAGAAGAAGATGCGCTGGTTACTCAATTATTGGACGAAGTTATTGATCGCCGATTGGAACGGTAAAGGGCGGGCACTTCGTGTTTGGTCAAATAGCGGTCACCGAGCGGAGCCGAGGTGCCACTATTTGACATTCACCCTTGACCAGATTCAATCGGCTCAATCCTGGTATGCCCAATAATTTTAACCGGCGTGCCAGAAGCCACTATAAAACCGCAGGGCAGCGGAAAACCACATGAATAAATTTGATCTTTATGAAGTTGTGACCCAGAAAATCATTGACAGGTTGGAATCCGGTGTAGTTCCCTGGCAAAAACCTTGGCGGAACTCCGGCGGAATGCCACGCAACCTGGTTACCAACCGTCCGTATAATGGAATAAACTTCTGGTTGCTGATCTGTCAGACCTATGGATCACCCTTCTACCTAACCTTTGAACAGGTTAAAACGCTGAACGGAAATGTCCGCAAGGGTGAAAAATCGACGATGGTGGTTTTCTGGAAAATCCTTGAATCGGAAGAGAAGTCCGGAGAGATAAAGAAAACACCCTTTCTGAGGTACTACAATGTTTTCAACTTGACTCAGACCGAAGGAATTGATCCGGCAAAAATCCCGGCCAGTGATGCTTACGACCATGACTTCAATCCGGTAGAGGCAGCCGACAAACTGATTAATAACTGGAGTGATAAACCAAAGATTGATTGGGAAGCAGATGCTGCCTACTACTGGCCTGCCGTTGATACAGTTTGCATTCCGGATCAGAGGACATTTTTTAAGGATGAACAATTTTACTCCACACTGTTTCATGAGCTTGTGCACAGTACCGGTCACCGGAGCAGACTGGCACGTCATGAGAAAATCAAGAACCATAATTTCGGATCTCAGGATTACAGCCAGGAAGAGTTATGCGCCGAGATGGGAGCAGCCTATCTATGCGGGATCACTGATCTGGATCAGGAGACCATTGAAAACAATGCAGCCTATATTAAGAGCTGGATCAGAACGTTTAAAGATGATCCAAAGGTGCTGGTTCTGGCGGCTGCACAGGCACAAAAGGCCGTGGACTATATACTGGAACATCAGGCTGACGGGCAACCCTGACAAACTGAAATATTCCTTCATAGAGGTTCGAATGGGCCTCTTTTTTTGTTAACATCTTTTTAGTGTAAGAATTGATCTAACTGGTATTTTCAATATCTTTATCATTGAGAATAAACATTAATGAAAGATGAGCAAGCAAAGCGCATTAAAACTGTTTGAAGATAAAAAAGTTCGAACGATTTGGGATGATGAACAGGAAAAATGGTATTTTTCCATTGTTGATGTAGTTGGTGTGCTTTCAGAGAGTATTGATCCACAGGCGTATTGGAGGAAACTTAAACAACGGTTAAAAGAAGAAGGAAATGAAACCGTGACGAATTGTCACGGTTTGAAAATGATTGCGAATGATGGTAAAATGCGATTGACTGATGTTGCTGATACTGAACAGCTTTTTCGATTGATACAATCAATCCCATCACCCAAGGCGGAACCATTTAAGATGTGGCTTGCCGAAGTGGCCAGAGAGCGATTGGACGAAATGGAAGATCCGGAACAGGGTATTGACCGTATGTTGGAATATTATCACCGTAAAGGATACTCCAACAACTGGATCAATCAACGCCTCAAAAGCATCGAGGTTCGCAAAGAACTTACGGATGAATGGGAACAGCGAGGTGTTAAAAAGGGTCAGGAATATGCTTCACTAACTGACATTATTACACATGGTTGGTCGGGATTGACCACAAAACAGTACAAGCAATTTAAGAATTTAAAAAAAGAGAGTTTGCGGGATAACATGACGAATCTTGAATTAGCCCTAAATACATTAGCTG